>DAHZQE010000311.1:0-9699 GCA_027409005.1 Ferrimicrobium sp.
CATCTATTTCTTTTGTAAATTTATGCCACCTGGAGTGACGATTAGCAGCCTGCTAACGCGGCGAACAGATCCGGAAACTCGTGACCTCTTTCCTGAAGAGATGGATTCCCTGTTCACTGGACACAAGATTGCGACGGAGATGGAGGATGTGCAGCTCGACCCAGGAGATGGACGGAACACCCCGTCTCCTGCCAGTGAGGAAGAGGAGAAGGAAGCTACGCGGCATGCTGGAGAAGGGATGTGAAGTAAACAGGTCTGGAAGCTAGAAGACTGGGGGACAGGGCCTACATGCACCCTCGGAGCATACCCTAACGAGTGGACAACGAAAGACGGTGTTGAAGCCTCGACACGGGTACCCCTCTCGGGACGAGGCACCACTTTCGCGTCACTGCAGAACTGCGCTGGCCCGCAGACCTTCACCATCTCGTTTCCGTGTGTAGGCTTCAATCTCGCGGCGCATCCTTTCACACAAATCTATGCCGGTTGGCATACGATCAGTACTTGCGCAGGCTTCGCTGCGAGTTCCCATGCAAATATCGCCGTAGACAAAGCTAGTCTTCCCGAAGCCGGTCTGTATCCACAACAGATGATTGTCACCATGCGCGGCGAACTTTGCTCTCATAGACCCCACTTCCACCTCCATTACTTCTGCATCAAAGCATTGACGAGATGTCAGCCTCAAAAGTTATCATAGTTACAGGCGCCTCTCGCGGCATCGGCCTCGCCATCTGCCACTACCTCCTCAAACAATCCCACAAAATTGTCGCCGTGGCCCGAAGCGAACAGCCCTTGCGAGCCCTAGAGCAAGAGTACAGTGGCCAGGTCGCAGTAGTCACAGGAGACTTCTCAGATCTTTCACTCGGGCGAAAGGTCGTAGATGCGGCGACTAAGACTTTCCAACGTATAGACGGGTTGATAGTCAACCATGGAGCACTTGATCCGGTCCAGAGACTTACAAACACCACGGCAGAGGATTGGAGGAAGAACTTTGATGTCAACTTCTTCTCGGCGGTGGCTATATCTCAGGCAGCGCTGCCTGAGCTGAGGAAGACTAAGGGGAGTATCATACTGGTCTCTTCGGGCGCTGCATCGAATGCATACCCGACATGGGGCGCATACGGCGCCTCGAAGGCAGCGTTGAATCATTTGGGCATGACGTTAGCGGCAGAAGAGAAGGATATCACGACTCTGTCGATAAGGCCAGGTGTGGTGGACACAGAGATGCAGAAGGCCATTAGGGAGAAGCACAACCACGCTATGGATGCTAGTGATGCGGCGAAATTTAAGGAGCTCAAGAAGACGGGTGGGCTGTTGAAGCCGGAGCAGCCGGGGCATGTGATGGCAAGGCTGGCGGTCGAGCCACCGAGGGATTTGACCGGGAAATTCTTGACGTGGAATGCAGAAGAGTTGAAATCGTATCAAGAATGAACAGAAAAGGAAACGATGCCAGAGGAGACCGAGGGATACCTACAGGCATGGTCAGCATGCTGCGCACTTCGCTGTTCGACCATACATGATAGGATATTGTATAGACTTGGTAAATCAGTTGAAAGATGAAAAGCATACATTTTGTTCACCATGAAGCCGTGGCCTTCAGGTTTAGCATGGAATGTTTTGTTGCATCATGGAAGTGCTGTGCAAGAGGAAAAGGCTTACCATGGTAGACTGAGACCGTACGCGGTCGAAGCAGGAAGTGGGTCGTGACTACTTACCTGCTGCTTGTCAGCAAAGACTCCAAGCACATGGGAAACTGCAAGTTGTGGGAGTGTCCGGTTGTGTGTCAGGTAATCGAACCATATATTTTGTTCGTCATTGCTGATCGGTATTTGATAGTACATATGTTGCTCATCAGGGTATGGGAACGATGGGAAGATGCGGTTCTGGCCAGAGGCTTACCTTGTCACACAGCTTGAGCTGCACTGAGAGTAGCTATAGCGCGATGATGCAGGGAGTAGTAGGCCGGTTGAGCAGACTGCTTTATCACATATTAGCCGCTGTCTTGGCAGAATCACAGGTGGCATGGATAGGATATTGTATTTGCGATCAGCCAGCAGTTTGGCGCTGCGTGTCAATCAACACTGAGACTCACGAAGAGCCTGTTTTCGTGATAGGGGCGACAACGGTCATCATTGCAATGATGGTAGTTGCAGGGACTGACTTACTGTATGGCGTACTGGGCGTGCCGCAAGAGTGTCTTATCCGCTCTGAGCTGCACACGCCCGATTGCCGTGTCCATGTCAGTTGAGTGATAGTGTCAAGCTCGTGTGTAGCGAGAGGTTGCGAGGTTGATGAAGCGAAAAGCGTTGGATGCGCTCAGAATTTCAAGTCGGTGTCGGCGGTCCGTGCGGCGGCTTTCCCGAGGAGCTCCGAGCCTGTGGCAGAGCTTCATGTTTGGAGAGCTCGCACTCAGTTGGGACGTCAAGCAATCCTCTCCCCTGTCACCTCCCCTCATACTCTGATCGCTCGCCATGTTCAAGCTGGCGTGCAGAAGGCAGTTTGCCTCTGCCCTTAGAGGCGCACAAGTACGGCCCAATATAGCTCACATATCCGGCGTAAAAGGCTAATCAGTGCAGTCAACTCCCCTAAGACAATCTTTCATCCAACAGCAGCAACGCAACCTCAGCATCCATGAATACCGCTCCGCGCAGCTCCTGAATAGCTATGGCATTGGGGTTCCTAAGGGTGACGTCGCGCACAACGCCAAGGAGGCGGAGGAGATAGCTTCCAAGATCGAGGGGGACGACATGGTCATCAAAGCCCAGGTGTTAGCCGGGGGCAGAGGAAAGGGCCACTTCGACAATGGCTTCAAGGGTGGTGTGCGTATAGTGTACAGCCCGAGGGAGGCTGGCATCCTTGCGGACCAGATGATCGGGCACAAGCTCATCACCAAGCAAACTGGAGCGCGGGGTAGGATCTGCAACAGTGTCTACATTGTCGAGCGCAAGTTTGCGCGGCGCGAGTCCTATTTGGCTGTGTTGATGGATCGTGCGTCGCAAGGCCCGGTCATCGTCGCCAGCAGTCAAGGTGGTATGGACATCGAGACGGTCGCCAAGGAGAACCCAGACGCCATCATCACCACGCCTATTGACATCCACACCGGCGTCACGGACGAGATCGCACAGAACATTGCCGAGAAACTTGGTTTCAGCGAACAGTGCATCGACCAGGCCAAGGACACCATTCAGAAGCTTTACAAGGTCTTCATGGAGAAGGACGCTACCCAAATCGAGATCAACCCGCTCTCCGAGACCTCAGACCACCAAGTCCTCTGCATGGATGCCAAGCTCAACTTTGACGACAATGCCGACTTCCGCCAGAAAGAGATCTTCGACTGGCGCGACACTACCCAGGAGGACCCTGATGAGGTCAAGGCTGCCCAATCCGGCCTAAACTTCATCAAGCTGGACGGCGACATTGGCTGCTTAGTCAACGGCGCTGGTCTCGCTATGGCTACCATGGACATCATCAAGCTCAATGGTGGCCAGCCGGCGAACTTCTTGGACGTTGGTGGCGGAGCGACTCCGGAGGCCATCAAGCAGGCTTTCGACTTGATCACCAGTGACCCCAAGGTCACGGCCATCTTCGTCAACATTTTCGGCGGTATTGTGCGGTGCGATGCTATTGCCAAGGGTTTGATTGCGGTCGTAGAGCAGATGAACCTGCGGACGCCGGTTATTGCGAGGTTACAGGGGACGAATATGGAGCAGGCGCACAAACTGGTAAGCAACCACGCCGCTTTCCTGCACGATGCAACGCAGTGCTGACCATGACCCAGATCAACGAGTCCGGCCTCAAGATCTTTTCCATTGACGACTTGCAAACTGCTGCGGAGAAGAGCGTGCAGTTTTCCAAGGTTGTGAAGATGGCAAGGGACATCGATGTCGGTGTCGAGTTCACTTTGGGCATCTAAGCTAGGCTCGCTGCTTGAGGCAGAGCTACCTGTGTTCCTAGTGCTGGGCGTTTATGGATACCTGAGTGTGTACGTACTTAGCGGAGATGCTGTGCATGCTGTTCACCGTAGGCCTGGATCTCATCAGCGGGCGCTGGCCTGTTGCTCGGTTGTGCCCTGGAAACTTCGAACATTTGGAAAGTAACTCAGATGTTATCGTGTTCTTTGCTCTCCGAACGGGGTTTGATCTTACGATTATGCGTGACCGTGCTGGTCTTCATGAGTCTCGCAATGATTGGTTCACGCGACCATGGCTGTAACGTCTATCAGAAGCCTTAGGAAGAAAATTGTTCACATGGGGTACATCTGCAACCACAAGCGCGCAAGCATGCAGCGTCGTACCGTGCCCTCTTCCCAGGAATTGAAAAATTGGCAAGTGCGCGCCTCGCGCTCCACGGCTCTCCTCAGCTTCCAGGGGTGATTGGGCCTTGCTTCACGACATGCGCCATGGGTCTGCTGGACTGTTCAACGAACCTCATCCGAGCGTTGACATGGCCGGTGACGCTGGATCGGCCCTTCTTCGCTCGCCCCACGGACCGAGCATCGCTCACTGGTACAATATCCTAATACCAACAGTAGCTCGGTATGAAGACCGCGACCCGCGTCCACATCTTCAGGCCGGACGAAGCACATCCACGTGCGCTGCTTTTCGAGACTTGACCGTCACCGAAGCAGCCAAGGAGCAGCGATTGCGAACTCTGGATATCGGCGAACCTCGGGAGGCTGAGAGATACGAAGGGCCTTCCCTCCGACCATATGCAACACCACGATGTCCCACCTGCTCATGAGCCGGACACAACTATCCTCAAAGGCTGAGCGCCGCTCGGCGTAGAGATGGAGATCAACTCACAATCCACAGTGAAGGAAAGCCATGGTTATCGCTGCATTTACCATCTCTTACTCAAAGGAGACTTGAGTCATGAGTCCAAACGGGCATCATGGAACACACAAAAGCTCATAATCTCTCAACTGAAACAGCAGCTGTGGTTTGAACAATGCAACCGTGTTTTGAGAGACGGGGATGCTCGATGACCGTTTGCACGATGAGCCCAGCCGGTCGGGCCGATGAGAGGGTCCTTAAGCATTTTGGATATAGCCCTTTGAATCGGGTAACCATAAGTGCTGAATCTGCCTGTTATTCCATGTTTAGTTGAGGCCGGAAATGCTTATTCGGATAGCTCATGCTCCCCTCTTGGCACACGTCGCGGGCCTACACAATGGCTGCGGCGACGAGAGCTCGTCCAGGAACTTAACTCCGAGGCTTCGAAGAAGCGACTGAGAGTTTGTGCGACGACCGCAGTCGGACATAACATCTCGCACCTTGCATAAAGGCACAGCCAACGGCTGCACAAGATGTTCCCGCGTCTCACACGGGCCGTTTGGTCGGGTGGCCAATCTTGCATCCGCAGATCTGACCTATTCTGAAGCTATGCTGTAGACGTGAAGTGCGAGCAATGCATGAGTGACATCCAAGTATCTAGAATGATCGCCAGATCTCCAGATCCACGAGAATTGCTGCACCGTTGTTGCAGAGGGCGCACTGTTGTGCTCGCAGCTTCGAGGATCTTCCTCTTTGTGCGCCGCATTGTCTCCCCGGCATCGACACTGATACCGAGACTACATCCTGGCTGCGAACGAAGCCGTCCGATGCCAGTTGCAATGCCCGCCTCCATCGAGGCTGAACGACCGAGTCATGTTAGCGCGGCCGGGCGGACCTAACCGAGTCTTGGCTGTGGGGCCAATGATCTCCCGCTAGCAACGCTGATTGCTTAAGCCTCATCCACGTCACCCTTCATCATCGACATCCAAAGAGAAAGCGAGGCAAGCTTGCCACTGAGTTTCTGGCACTGTCGAACGAGTGAGTTCCTGGCGGCATGCAAGTGCGATTGTGTCCTTTTCCCATGGATCCGATAGTTTTAGCGGAAGCTCAGGAGGATTGCCTTGCGTCCGGTGCGAATGACAAATGCAGCATCGCCGCTGCCACCTAGGTTCCAAGGGTTATGCATCGCGGCACGGCATTCGAATTGAAGGAACTCACTATTCTGTGGGTATCCAACTGCAGAGCGGGTTGCGCAAGCCTCCTTGCGGCACGCTGCTTACCGCATAAGAAGACTCGTGATATCACCAGTGATGACATGAAGAGTGGGAGAGAACATGGCAGCCGCGGTGCATGCATCGATGATGCCGCTCTCTATGCAGCGATGACTGGCGATGCCGTTACGTGAAGCCGTGCGTGGCATGCCCAGGCGGCAATTGGACGACTAGAATAAAATCTCTTGACCTGCAGTTTCTGATCTGTGGTCTCTTCACACCACTACATCGTCTTCAATCTTGCTGCGATGTACACCAGGACTGTCGTTTCGTCCGCGCTGCTCAGCGGCGTTGCTGCTGCTGCACCAGCACCTCAACCGTCTGGCTCTGGCTGGGCTGTTCTGTCCATCTTGGAGAGCGCTCTGCCCTCAGGCTGGGGTCACAACGGTCCTTCCGGCTACGGTTCGTCCTCTCAGAGTGTCTCGGCTTCAGGAAGCTACGGTAGCTCCCAGGCTGCCGCCAGCGGCGCTTCATCTGTCACAGCTGCTGGCACAACTTACGCGGCCGACCAGAGTGGCACCGTCCCTGGTTACACCAACGCGGCCGCGCCATTCGCGTCAGGATCCCTCACGCCGATCACGGTCGTTCTAAGCAGCTTCGGACACGACTCGATCATCCCGGCGTCGCCTACCGATGCGCCGACATCTGGTACTGCCGCCGCCGCTCCCCAGAGGAGCTCCATTCCCACTGGCGCTACTAGCCACGGACCTTTCAGTGGTACTGCGACTACGACTGGCGCAGTCACCACGACTGCTCTCGCACAGACGATCTCGCCGCTGCCGTTGAACCCAACCGCAACATACTACAACACAAATGGCAAGCTCACGCAGCCAGAGCCGATCCCGTACGCACCGGCTGGTGGTCTCGGTACCAACGGCTCGTTGCCGCGATACATGGTCGAGTCCGACTTCGACTATGAGTCCCTAGTTCTTGGTCTGTATCAGGAATGGATCGAGCTTGACCTTTTCAACAACGGCATCGCCATCTTCTCCAACGAGGAGATGCTCGCATACGGCTTGGCTCCTGAGGATGTCTCTCTCATCAGGTTCATGGCACAGCAAGAGCAAGGCCACGCAACTCTCATCACCAACATGATCGGCGAGACGGCGCCGCCGCAGTGCACCTACAACTACCCGTATACTAACCCGCGTGAGTGGGTTGATTTCATGCAGATCGTCACTCGCTGGGGCGAGTCTGGTGTTTGGGGGTTCATCAATCACCTTGACTCGCGCGAGGTTGGTCAGCTCCTTGCTCAGTCGATCGCCACCGAGGCCCGCCAGCAAATGGCTTTCCGCCAGATGTCTGGGCTTATTCCAATGGACGTTTGGTTCGAGACTGGCATCCCGCAGTCCTGGCAGTGGACCTACTTGGCGCCTTATATCAGCTCTTGCCCCGAGAACACTACTCGTCTGGCATGGCAGAACTTCCCGGCGCTCCACGTCGCGAACCAGGCCAACATCAACCGTGTCTCGCCCAACGATACTGGCCTCTGGGAAAGGACCGACAACCGCACTTCCAGCCCTGCGACCATCCCGCCGCAGGACCAGAGCTGCATCAACTTGAACGTGACTGGTTACGGCTGCGGCCCTGCCATCAGCCGTAACCGTTCTGAGCCTCTGTCTTTCGCCGGCAAGGAAGTTCTTCTCGAGTGGGACAGCCCTGGCCAATTGGTCGGGCCCAACAACAGCTACGTCACCAGCAAGGGCGGTGTTGCTGGCGATCCATCCTACGTGATGTGGGTGTCGCAGCTCAACACGACCTACACGCCTTTGACAGTCACCGGTCCTAACTCTGGCTACACCTACCAGCCCAACGCTACGGTGTACGAGAATGGCGCTGCGCTCGTTAACGGCACGATGTTCATTGCCTTGACCGACACCGACATGTTCTTGACGCCGTTCAACCTGAGCATGATCAATCCGCACGTCGTTGCGCTTGGCATGTACCAGGCTGGCTAAGCAAGATTTGTCGAAGTGGGCGCATGAAGCTGGAGGAAGAAAAGAGGA
This sequence comes from Ferrimicrobium sp., assembly GCA_027409005.1. Taxonomy (GTDB): domain Bacteria; phylum Actinomycetota; class Acidimicrobiia; order Acidimicrobiales; family Acidimicrobiaceae; genus Ferrimicrobium. Next base: position 8,047 of record DAHZQE010000311.1, read on the forward strand.
TTGCAGTCGCTGTGAAACCACGAAAGTTTTGTAATGACGGGATGAGATCGTACCAACGGAAGCTGAAAGCAACACAAACGTAATGTCGTATTCTAGAGAAAGAGATCGATTTATTGAGACAATCCATCTCGTTCTCCTTCGTGCTTGGCATTCATTTGGTCATCGCTCACCCTCGGATGAAACATGGCTCGCGGATCCACCTTGGATCACCCTACGACATGCATCAAGACGTATATGCTTCGTTCACCTCACGCGACTTCATGCCTCAGCCAGATGTAGCGCCTGGTCTGTGCGCTGACCTTTCACTTCGCGCGGGCAACTTTTCAACATGAGCCATGAATTTCTACATCCGTCGATGATATTTTCTCTTCGCGCCATCCCTAATCACACGGCCACGCGATGTTCAAGAGCGCTTGTGGCCTCTTGCGTTGTGATCCCAAGGCACCCTCTCCAAGCAGATAGTTCCCACTTAGTGCGCAACATGTCTTCTGAAGCAGTGCCGTTGTCTTCCTCGCCTGCGGCGGGCCAGCTCGTTGAACATGAAGGCAAGATCTTCACCACGATCAAGGAAGGTGGAGCATATATCCTCGTCCCGCCGAACGTGCGTACTGCGGTAGATCCGCAGGCAAAGGCTAAAGCAGGTGAGCAGTGCATCCTTCCATATTCGCGCAGCTCATTCAACATGGCTGACGCTCGGAAATGCAGACACGGCGCAAGGTCAGCCGCAGAATGTGTTCTATAACCCCATCCAGCAGTTCAATCGGGATCTCAGCGTCTTGGCGATCAAAGCATTCGGTGAAGATTTATGTGCGCGAAGGAGGGAGAAGCATGACAAGGAGAAGGACAGACAGGCCGAGAGGACGAAGCGCAAGGAGGTCCAGGCGAAAGCGGATGAGGGCAAGAGGACTGGCTGTCTCGAGAGGAAAGAAGCAGGGCAGCCACCGAAGAAGCCAGATGCGGCAGTGGCGGCTCAGGCTACGGCGGCTGCGGACGGCGGCGACCATAAGCGCAAGAGAGACGATTCGGACGAGGGCGAGGATGCAAGTGCCGCGAAGAGACCTGCTGTGGAACTGCCGGAGGGTGGCGAGGTGTCTGCAAATGCGAAGCGCAAATGCGAGCTGCAAGATGACGGAGGTGATAATCAAACTGCTCTCAAGGAGCTGCGTGCAGAAGTTGCTGGAGAGGCGTCTGCGGAGCGCGAGCCGATGGATGGCGCCACCGCTGCAAGCGGAAGGCCTACTCAGGCGAATGGGATGGCGGAAAAGCAACCACAACCATGGAAACCTCGCTTCCGCATACTCGATGCGCTGTCTGCCACGGGACTTCGTGCCCTCCGCTATGCGGCAGAGATACCGTTCGCTACCGACATAGTTGCCAACGATATGGATCGGAATGCTGTGAAGAGTATTCGTCTGCATCTCGAGCACAACAAAGTCGCCGACAAGGTGAAGGCCAATCACGGCAATGCGATTGGCCTCATGTATGCGGCGGCTCACCCACCATTCGACACACACGGGCCTCACCATACAAACGCAAGATACGATGTCATCGATCTGGACCCCTTCGACATCGGGCCCCAGTTCTCCCTCGGATTCTGCTGATACCTCACCAACCTCTTTCCAGGCCTATCCTTACCCAACACCTCGTCAAAGA
>DAHZQE010000362.1:0-3606 GCA_027409005.1 Ferrimicrobium sp.
CGGCTTCGTAGGTGAGGGTGACGGAGCGGGAGACGATGCCGATGCGGCCGCGTTTGTGGATGAAGCCGGGCATGATGCCGATTTTGCATTGACCCTGGATGAGGTTATCAGAAGTTGTCCGTCAATTCCAACCGTGGAGAAGTATAAAGCGAGGTCGTGCTGCTATCAGGCCATGTTTAAAGGTAATCAAGCTCGCGCAATGGCGAGTCAGACTATTCCTATCATTGTTGTATTGTGTATTCTCATCATTGCAGCGTCGACGGTCACGGAAAGGGATGTAGCCCTGATAGAACTCACCGGCGCAATGATACCAGGGCAGTTGGGCCCCACCAGCCGCGTTTTGCTCTGCGTCTTCAGCATATCCGTGATGCGCACCATGTCATGCTGCGGGATACCCTCGGTGATGCACACCACCAGCCCGATTTCAGCCGCGATAGCCTCCTCAATCCCCTTGGCGGCAAGCGGCGGCGGCACAAAGATGGCGGAAGCATCTGCCTGCGTCTCCTTGACCGCATCGGCTACGCTGGCGAAGACCGGCTTGCCCAGGTGCGTCTGTCCGGCCTTCTTGGGGTTTGTGCCGCCCACGACATTGGTCCCGTATTCGATGGCCTGTTGGGCGTGGAAGGTGCCCTGTCGGCCGGTGAACCCCTGGAAGAGGACTTTGGTGTTCCTGTTGATGCGCAGGTTCTGGTTGGTGGAGGCGTAATCGCTGCCGGTGGAGGCGACCGAGGCGTAGGCAGCGCGGGTGAGGGCGGAGGGGGATGCAGGCGAGGTGGAGGAGCGGAGGGCGCGGGCGAGAGGGCTGCGCAGAGACTGCATCTTGGCCAAGCTGGAGCTGGGAGGGGAGGGAAGACGCGCAGCTCGACGTGGCTCCGAGGATGCTGGCGTAGGGGTTGGGTGTGGTATTCGCAGGGGCTGCTATTGTTGCGGCGAGCCAAGCGACAGGGAGCTAGGTCGATCAGAAAGTGAAGCTTGCAAGCTTTCGGGAGAATTCGGCCCGTCTCGGAGATGCCAGCGCTCTCTGCCCCCCCCGCCCCCGGACCCTCTCTCACGTGCAACGACGGCGACACATCGACGCCAAGATGAAGCACCGCGTCACTTACCTCCCGCGCCGAGACGATGATATCGACCCGCAGAGCATAGTCGTCGGCGACCATGCCGTCAACGCTACCTTCCGCGCACCACCGGCCGTTGAGAAGCGGGTCACGGCCGGACTGAGTGAGCTCCCAGAAGAGGCAGGCACGCAAGTGCAGTAGGCTTTGGGATCCTGCTGACATCCGTAGCTTCGTGACATCCTCGAAAACAGCCACGAGCTGCATATCCGCTACATCTCTCGCGTGAACTATGAGCCTTCCTCGCCGCTCGTCTCCCGCTTGCCCCCGGGTTTGCATGTCTTCTTCACGCCACGACAGACAGGCCCTGAAGCCAAAGTCTGCGACGCGCTGCGACAGCTCTTCTCCCCGGACCTGAAATGCCATTCCGTCCACCAGTCCTTCAGCAGTCCTCCCATCCTCTCTGGGCGATTCTCTTCCGCTGCGACGTACCAGTATTACCAGCCGCTGCCCTCGATTCTGCACTTCCAGACGTGGCTGGCCAAGGAGTTCTGTCCAGGAGAGTTCGCCGGACGATGCCCGAACGAAGCGGCTAGTCTGGCCTATGCAAGCTATGTCGACATCGACTTCGATGCCATCAGCCATGCAGTCACCGCCACAGCGGTCTGGAGAGCTGGGATTGCGCCGAAGGCCGGGGTCGATCATCTGCGAGCTGAAAAGGTCAAGGATGGCGACAGGCTAGAGGTGGGAGTTCTGATGCCTGAGAAGCCCGGTGATGACAAACCAGAAAGCCTGAAGCTAGGCGGCTGGCTCGCGGTTGCTGGCGAGGACGATCATGCCAGTAAGTATCGCTATGCTAAACCCATCAACCCTCGTGCTGACGACTTGTCAGAGCCGACGGTCTTCTCCTTCCCGTCCCGTCACCATCCTCTGCCCCGGGCCAACCCTCTTACTTTCACCTCTAGCTTCAATCAGCCAACCGGTCTCCATCCCGAAATAGTCCTCTCCTTCCCCTCGCAACACCTCAAGCCGCCTAAGGATGAGCCTTCTTGCGCTCTACATACCTATCTCACACTCCCCTCAGCCCTTTTCCTGGACCAGTACCAGCTTGAAGACCCGGCTCTCCTCGCAGCCAACAACCTCATCGCTATCCGAAGCTTAAGCGGCGAGCAGGACCTCGAAGCACCCGATTGGGTCGTAACACAGTGGGGTAGCGCGGCGCTGATCGAATTGGCTAGTCCACCGACGAAGACTGCGAACACTTGGAACGTCACAATTCCAACTCATCTGCGCTACCTTGGCAGCCCTGAGACCGAAAATGGATCCGCCATTCACCACGTTGACCTCCACCTCCCTGTTCCGATCGTCTTCTGGGCTTGCAAAGCAGAAGAAGGCCTGAAGATGTCCGTCAATCCCTTCGACCGGGTGAATCTGGGTTATGACGGTTTGTTCGGGCCGAAGACGATGTTCTACCACGTGCCAGCAGCCTCCCCGACTGATGCGGATGCTTCGCCGTTTCTGGAACTAGAGCTCAAGGTACCGGTCATGGAGACGCGATGGGGCGGGATAGTGCAGGCAGGAACCTTGGTCACGGTTGTGGTTGGGTTCTTGATGGTTGCTGTAGGATTGTTCAGAGGACTCGGTGGAGAGACAAATCGGAGGAAAGGGAGCAAGGGTGCGAAGAAAGCTTGACCGGCATCGACCCGCGCGACAAAGACCGAGATATCCTGCAACTACCTGGTAACCACACATTATTAGTTGTGGAGTGGCACCATCGAGCGTGGTTGCTGGAGCCAAGTGTTGCTGTGGTGCGGTTTGAGCGCTCGGGACTGGCTCGTGGTAGGGGGCTGGCGAAGGATATTGCGGTCATATCGGATCCACTGTCGAAGCTCAGTATCGAACGAGGACCCGGGCGTACTTATACGTGGAGTCCACGACTATCTTGGTTCTCCCAAGACAGAGTGCTGGCATGTCGTCCTGGTAGTAATCGCTCGAGCTCCGGATCTTAACGGCCACTTTGAGAATGTCTCATGAGGTCATTCCGACACATGTTTTTACCCCTTCTCACACTCGGGCATGACTGCTCGATACCTGAACATGGATTGGACCGGGGCCTGGATGGTCCAAGCCAATCAGTACCGCTGAAAACTTCTGCATTGACTGAACAAGAAAGTGAAGCAGACTTGTATAACGGTCATGTTCATCGTGTCGAGAACGTCTGTTGACCATCAGAGCAGCTATTTTCTCAATCCTACACCATCCGCTGACCCCAACTCCCGAGACAACCTGACCACGGATCCTGATTTGACAACTGGCAATCCCCAGACAATGCCACCTCCGCCGGCACACAGCTCACAACACTCACCTCACACCTGCTTGCACTCAGGCCGCCGACTGCCTCCCCACACGCGCGTCACACCGGACCCAATGCGGCCTGGACCAGTATGTCTCCGCGCAACGGAAACGCGGCCGTTTGAATGGAAACGTCTTGCACCTCGAGATATACTGGGCTTCTTTGCCGAGGACATCAGGGCACTTGGCCCACCGTACTTCG
>DAHZQE010000376.1:0-28295 GCA_027409005.1 Ferrimicrobium sp.
GTGACCTATAGGATCGCTGTTAACCAACAATCGCTTGATGCGCGAGCTGCTCTAGCGCTATTCACGCGGATATCTATGGAGTAGCCGACAGCAGAAAGGTGCGGATTTGATCGTTGAGTGGTAGTTATAAAGGGGTGTCGCAACACCCTTGTAGCTACCTCTTTGGAATCTATGATTCCGAGGTGATCGATGGCGATGGACACTGGTTGGCCGTGGAGTACTCCCAAACGGCGTAGTTCCGAACAGAAGGTATGTAGCGGGGCGGTTCAGCGGGGCCGCCCCGCAGGTAGTGTAACGATTGAGCGAGGAGGGCAGTATGTCGGTTGAGTTCAGCGAAGAGCATGAAGCACTTCGTAAAGTAGTGGCTGATTTCGTTGGCGCTGAGGTGTTGCCTAATGCTCTTGGATGGGATGAGCGGGGTGAGTTCCCGCTCCCGCAGGTGCTAGAACTCGGTCAACTTGGACTGTTTGGGATGATATTTCCCGAGGCCTACGGAGGGGGTGGTGGTGACTTTACCTCTTTGTGTATTGCAGTCGAGGAGTTGGCCAAAGGCGACTCCTCGTTGGCGATAACCTTGTCTGCTGGTGTGGGGCTCGGTGCCAATCCTATCTATCAGTTCGGTAACGAGGAGCAGAAGCAGCGGTGGCTTCCTGATCTTTGTGCCGGTCGCGCGCTTGGTGGTTTTGGGCTGACGGAACCCGATGGAGGTTCCGATGCAGGAGCTACTCGCACCCGGGTGGATCGCCACGGGGAACGCTTCCTCTTGAACGGTACAAAGGCGTACATTACGAACTCTGGAACTCCAATTACGTCACTTGTGACGGTCACCGCGCGAGGAGATGAAGGGGTGTCAAGTTTCATCGTGCCATCAGGTACGCCAGGATTTACCGTGGAGCCAGCGTATAGGAAGTTAGGCTGGCATGCCTCTGACACCCATCCACTCAGTCTCGTTGACGTTGAATTGGGTCAAGAAGCTCTACTTGGTGATCCTGGTAGGGGGTTTGCGCAGTTCCTTGCAATCCTCGATGATGGTCGTATCTCGATTGCAGCACTTGCACTTGGTTTGGCAGAGGCGTGCCTACGCGAGTCACTTGCCTACGCTGCAAATCGGAACGCTTTTGGAGGTCCAATCGCTCGTTATCAGGCGATTTCTTTCAAGTGTGCCGACATGGAGGTTGCTATTCAAGCATCGCGTCTGTTAGTCTATCGGGCAGCTTGGCTGAAAGATCACGGACGTCCATTTAAGAGGGAGGCAGCTGTAGCGAAACTTTATGCGACCGAGGCAGCGGTTTCGATAGCTCGCGACGCAACTCAGATTTTTGGAGGTGCAGGTTTCATTGAAGAGTCTCCAGTTGCGCGCTACTATCGAGACGCCAAGATACTTGAGATTGGCGAGGGGACGTCAGAGGTGCAACGCTTGGTCATTGCACGCTCCCTTGGCCTCCCTACCTCTTAGGAGAACTACATGAAGGCACTTATTCTTGCTGGAGGGTCCGGAACTCGACTTCGCCCGCTGACCCATACTGCATCGAAACAGCTCGTGCCTATTGCGAATAAACCCATTCTTTTTTATGGACTTGAAGCAATTGCTGAGTGCGGGATCACTGAGGTGGGCATTGTGGTCGGGCACACGGCTGTCGAGGTTAAGGCGGCGGTCGGCGACGGTTCGAATTTCGGGCTGAAGGTGACCTACCTCCCCCAGGATGCACCTCGTGGGTTGGCTCACGCCGTGCTGATCGCCAGAGAATTTCTTGGCGATGAGGACTTTGTTATGTATCTCGGCGATAACTTTCTGGTAGGTGGGGTTTCTGATATTGTCCAAGGATTCATCGAGCGTGATGCTTCCACAGCTGCAAGGATTCTTTTGGCACGGGTTCCTGATCCTAGGAAGTTTGGTGTTGCCGAGATCGCAGGTGATGGCTCCGTCCTGCGTCTCGTTGAGAAGCCTGATAACCCTCCGTCTGACTTGGCCTTGGTAGGTGTTTACCTTTTTGACCACCACATCCACGAGGCAGTTGCCGACATCGAGCCATCCGCCAGGGGAGAGCTTGAGATAACCGATGCTATCAGTTGGCTCATCGAGCACGGGTTTGGAGTGAACTCGTCGATGGTCGACGGGTACTGGAAGGATCTTGGAGATCCTGAGGCGTTGCTCGAAGGGAACAGGATTGCGTTAATGGCTATCCGTCCACTGATCATGGGGGAGGTGATCGATTCGCAGGTGGATGGGCCAGTTCTCATAGAGGCCGGTGCGAGGATCGTTGATTCAATCATCCGAGGTCCAGCTGTTATTGGTCGTGATGCTTCGCTGCAGTCGTGTTATGTTGGCCCATTTTCGGCGATCGGCGATCGTTGTTCGATCTCAGCTTCTGAAGTAGTGAATTCGATTATCTTGAGTGACTCTATCGTTGACGATGTAGGTGCGATCGAAGGATCGGTGATTGGGAAATTTGCCACGATTTGCCATCGAAACGAGCGACCCCGAGCTACCAAGCTCGTGGTAGGCGATCATGCTCGGGTAGAGTTGCTATAGTCTGTGCTCGCAATGTTTCGCTAACATGAAAGGCGAGGGCCGTGAAACTACTGGTAACCGGAGGAGCTGGCTTTATTGGCTCGAATTTCACACGGTACTGGTCTAAGACCCATCCTGAAGACGTGGTGGTGGTGTTAGATGCACTTACATACGCGGGCTGCAAGGAATCGCTAGTCGATCTTGATGATCGGATCCGATTTGTCCAGGCGGATATTGGCAACACTGGACATGTTCATGAGGTACTTGACCGTCATTCGATCGATGTTGTCGTTAATTTTGCCGCTGAGTCGCATAACTCCCTGGCCATAATCGATCCGGAACGCTTCTTTCGTACGAATGTGACAGGTACTGTTGGACTTCTTGAGGCTGCTCGGGCCTATGGAGGTTTGACACGATTTCACCATGTTTCGACGTGTGAGGTGTATGGTGATCTTGACCTCGATGCCGATGAGGCCTTCACGGAGACGTCTCCGTATCGACCACGCACTCCGTACAATGCATCGAAGGCAGCAGCCGATCATGCGGTCAGGGCATATTCGCTGACCTACGGACTCCCGATTAGTATTACTAACTGCGCGAACAACTATGGACCGTATCAATTTCCCGAGAAGCTGATTCCGCTTTTCGCCGCCTTGGCCTTACAGGATCAACCCCTTCCGTTGTATGCTTCCAAGGACAACCGCCGAGAGTGGATTCACGTACTTGATCATGCGAGAGCTATTGATCTGGTTATTCATCAGGGGAAAGCTGGCGAAACCTACCATGTGGGCACGGGTTCGGAGTATTCGATCGAAGAGATCGCCGATCGCATACTCGCGGAATTGGGGAAACCGGCAACGCTTAAGACCACGGTTCCTGATCGACCATCTCATGATCGCCGGTACCTCCTGGACTCATCCAAGATTAGGACTGAACTCGGATTCACACCCTCGATAACGTTTGATGAAGGAATGCGCGAGACGATACGCTGGTATCGAGATAACGAGGCGTGGTGGCGGCCGTTGTTAGGTAGGGCGCCGGTTCAGGAGTCGGCAGCCTGGCAGCTTCGATCGTGAGCCAGCTTCGGTTTGTCGTTCTGGGAGCTCATGGTCAGCTTGGCCAACGACTCGCGAGGCGACTCGGTGAACTCGATCTTCCTGTCGAGGTGTTCGCTTTCTCGTCAGGGGACATAGATGTTCGGCAACGTGGTGCAGTCCACGAAGTGATCCGTTCGCTTCGGCCGGATTGGGTAGTCAACGCAGCGGCCTTCACTGCGGTAGATCGGTGCGAACGTGAGCCAGAGCGAGCCTTTTTGGTCAATGCACTTGCTGTGCGATGGATGGTTGAGGCAGCTGAGGCTGTCGGCGGTAGGGTTTGCAACTTCTCCACCGATTATGTCTTCAATGGTGAATCAGCACAGCCCTATCGTGAGTGGGATCCGGTTGACCCTCTGGGAGTCTATGGCCGAAGTAAACTCGGAGGCGAGCAGGAGCTTCGCGTGGGGCGCGATCTCAATATTCGAACCGCATGGTTGATGAGTTCATCAGGTGGAAATATCGCCTCCACGGTCGTGCGTCTAGCCAAGGAGGGTTCGACGCTTAGATTCGTAGGCGACCAGATAGGCTCGCCTACGATTGCTGATGATCTGAGTGAGGCGAGCATCCAGTTGATGTTGAGTAGCTGTAGCGGTTGCTTTCACGTTGTCAACGGCGGTAGTGCGTCCTGGTTCGAGGTGGTTCGTTGGATTCTGACTCTGCTCGGTCGTGATCCTGGGCAGGTAGTAGAGGTTACCGCTGCCTCGGTTGCTGATCGTTATCCGGCACCTCGCCCAAGGCATTCGGTACTCGCCACCTCTGCGTATAGTGCCGCGCTGGGCCGGACTACTGATGATTGGCATGATGCGATAGAGCGAGTCGTGAGAGACTTGGAGCGGCTGTGAACTGTAGTGTTGCTGTGATCATCGTGCAGTATAGGTCCGGACCAATTGAGCAGCTTATTGAGCAGCTCCGACAACAAGGGGTGGACAGGATTGTCGTCATCGACAACGGAGTTGAGGAATCTTACGATCGGACCAGCTGCATAGGTGACGTCGTTGTGCATGAACTCGCCTTTGGAATGAATCTCGGTTACGGAGCAGCGATCAATCGTGGATTGGCAATGGTGCAGGAGTCCATAGTTGTGATCTCGAATCCTGACATTGAGGTTCACCCGGGAGCTATCGATGCTCTTGCGGCCGTTCTGGAGGCAGACGGAAATGTCGGCGCAGTTGGTCCAAAGGTGGTCAATAGCGACGGCAGCCGGTATCCATCCTTTCGGCGTTTCCCCTCGTTGTGGCAGTCGATGTGGCATGGTGCCATTGGGTGGCTTGCTCCGTCCAGCCCAGCGACGCGTTCCTATCGCATGAGCGATGTAGATCCTGAACTTGCTGTCGTCGTTCCGTGGATCTCAGGTGCTTTTCTTGCATGCCCCACTTCAGCGCTACGTCGAGTAGCTGGATTCGATACAAAGTACCGCCTGTATCTAGAGGACGTCGACTTATGTCGCCGACTTACCCTGTTTGGTTACCAGATTGTCTATCAGCCGTTGGCGGTAGTTACCCATTACGGCGGTAGATCAAGTGATCAGCGACGTTCGCGAGCTTTGCTCGAGCACCATAGGTCGATGGCCGTCTACGCTGCAGCGGAGCGACGATCAACTCTTAGCCTGCTTGTTGTCGAGTTTGGTATTGCGCTTCGATGCGGTTTGAGCTTGTTGCGCGCCAGTATTTCGGGTTCAGTTCGCAACTAGGAGAGATGCGCATACCCGGATGGCGACAGTGACGGTCTTTTGCTAATGCAGTTGCCGAGGTCGGACCAATTTTGTTTGGCCGATGACTCCTACATCAACTGGTCGGCATGGGGAGGTTTTCTTCAGGCTTGTCGTGTGCAATCCCCGATAAGGTAAGCCGATTAAGTCCTGCTGTGGATCGATACAACGACTGAACCAGGTAAGTCGCGACCATCCGCCCTAGCGAGCTCAAAAAGACGGTAGCCTTAACCTGTTATGGCAAGTAAAGAGAGCGCTCGTAGAGTCGCAAGGGCACAGGCATCTGGTCGTGGAGCGAAAGTTCGACGGCAGATCCCTTTAGGGTTTTATTCTGCGTTGGCGATCATAGTTGTTGCTGGGGTGGCGGTTATCGGCTACTCGAAGTACGAGATTGATCATCCGACGTCGGCGACCACGGCGGCGGATCAGCCTGTTATCGGTACAACATGGCATACCGCCATCGGCTTTGATGCATGCGGCAAGTACTTGCCGGTTCTCGCGAAGACATCAGCGGTCAAGAGTGGTGTAACCTCTCTGGGCAATGGTGTTCTCGCGGTAGCGCCAAAGTCAAAGTCTGAAGAAGGGGCGAACGCTACACTCGCGTTGGTTCCCAAGGGCATAGCCGGGTTGACTATCACGAAAAATGGATTCACGCTCCCAGGTGGCAAGGCTGTACTTGCCTCAGCAGGCTGTAACGGTAAGCCAGCTAAGTTTGGCATCTATGTGTGGTCTTCGCTTTTGGCAACCAAGCCAACGGTTTACGTCAACCCTTCTCAGGTTCGGCTACAGAATGACCAGATCGTCACTGTGGGTGTCCTGGCTAAAGGTGTGACACCATCACAGCCTCCGACGGCGGCGAATCTTGCTACTGTTGGCTCGACGAGTACGTCAACAGGCACAGCCAAGTCAACAGGCACAGCCAAGTCGAAGAGTAGTACCAAGAAGTAGGAGGGGAGATGCGAGCAGTCGTTCTCGTCGGAGGGGAGGGCACTCGCCTTCGACCGCTGACGTTCCACACTCCAAAGCAGATGCTGAGGGTTATAGGCTTCCCGATGCTTGAGCGAGTTTTGCATCGGTTGAGTGGGTTTGGCGTTGATGAGGTTGTTCTGTCGCTTGGGTATCAGCCGGATGCTTTCCGATTGGCTTACCCTGATGGGGAGGCGGCGGGGGTACGCCTTACCTATGCGATTGAAGAGGAGCCCCTTGATACGGCTGGTGCAATACGCTTTGCAGCGGAGAGCGCCGGTATTAATGAGACTTTTCTGGTGGTAAATGGCGATATTATGACCGATCTTGATGTCAAAGATCTGATGGATTTCCACCTGGACCGTCGAAGCCAAGCCACCATCGGATTAGTTAAGGTTGAGGATCCTAGTCAGTTCGGCGTTGTTGTCAAAGACGACAGAGGACGCGCACTCAGGTTTGTTGAGAAGCCGCCGATTGAGTCTGCTCCGTCCCACGACATCAACGCGGGGATCTACATACTTGAACCCAGTGCTTTGGAGCTGATCCCCCAAGGTGGAAGAATGTCGATTGAGCGCGAGCTGTTTCCACACCTTGTAGAACAAGGGAGCCTCTTTGCGAGGGCTTACGAGTGTTACTGGCTGGATGCAGGTACTCCCAAGAATTATTACCGGGCTATTCGCGACATTCTCTTCGGGGCGCGATTGGGTGAGCTTGTCCCTCCTCGCGCATGGTATCCAGCTCCTAATCAACCTGACGACGACTCCGATGGCCATTGTTACATCGGTGCGTCGGTCGAGCTTAGTTCCGTGTCGAGGGTCATCGGATCGGTGATCGAGGATGGAGTTGAGATCTCTGATGGGGCCACGATTGTCGACTCGATTGTTCTCGAGGGAGCTCGGGTGGGTCCGGGCTCGGTGGTTCGTGGGTCTATCGTTGGTGCGCGGACGGTGATACCTGAGAACGTTCACCTTGACGCTTTGGCTATTGTTGCGGAAAGCACAGAACTACACCCCGGGGATTCGCTAGTTGGGGCTGGACATCCATAGATGACGGCTCCGATTCTGGTAACCGGAGGGGCCGGTTTTATAGGTTCCCACCTGGTTGAAAGATTGATCGATGCTGGCTATGAGGTAGACGTTGTAGATAACCTTTCCGCTGGTTCGCTCGCAAATCTCCGAGTTGCAAGGGGCAAAGGCGATCGGGGGCTGCATTTCCACAAACTTGATATCGTTGATGGCGATCTTTTGGCCTTGATGACCCGCCGCAAGCCTCTGGCTGTAATTCACCTTGCTGCCAAGGTGAATGTCAGGGAATCCATGATCGACCCACTCGGAGATTTATCAGCGAATGTCGTTGGTTCCCTTCGAGTGCTCGAGGCAGCGAGGCATTCAGGGGTCGCGAAGGTGATCTTTGCCACGAGTGCGGGTGTTTACGGCGCAGTGCCGTCGTCCGAGCTTCCCATTCGTGAAGACGTTGCCCACTTGCCTGATTCGTTTTATGGTCTTTCTAAAGATGTAGTGCTGGACTATTTACGCCTCTATCGCAACAACTTTGACCTGGAATATACCGCCCTAGTTTTGGCCAACGTCTACGGACCGAGACAGGGTTTGCTCGGCGAGGGGGGTGTTGTCGCCAAGTTTGCACAGGCGATCGCGGCTGGAGAGCAGGCCACCATCATTGGGGATGGCAGCCAGACTAGAGATCTTGTCTATGTTGAGGATGTCGTCGATGCGTTCTACAGGTCGCTCGACCAGGGTGGAGGGCTAGTGCTAAATATCGCCACTGGTGTCGAGACCTCGATCGATACCCTACATAAGGAGATGTATCGAATCTCAGGCTGCGATTATCGCCAGCCGAACCATAAAGAGGCAATCGCCGGGGAGATCCTGCGATCGAGCCTTGATGCAAGGCGAGCAGGATGGTATTTGAGGTGGCACGCTAGCACCACGCTTGAGCGGGGTCTAGAGCAGGTTTTGCAGTGGTATGGTGCCATGCGGAGTGGCACAGTCGCTCGTTAGCGGAAAAGGTCGAACCCGTAGCCACGGACGACGTCTGTGCCGATGCTTCCGAGTCCAAAGTGCGCTGTATCTACTCCCCTTACAAGGACAAATGGTGTACGGCCGTCCTTTCGCTTGATAAGATCTGCTGCAGCCGCTATCTCGTCAGCGATGCACACCTCGGTAGCCTGAAGGGGAACGCCGTTGTGATCACGGGTTCCCCTTAGGTCGGCAATTGGAGCTAGGCCCGCGACCCCTATGGCGACGTCGGTCACACCTGACCTCCATGTTCGGCCAAAGGTATCCGTGATAAGTACCGCGAGCCGAACGCCAGAGCGGTATTGTAGCTGGTGCAAAAGGCGACGAGCACTCCGATCTGGATCTTTTGGAAGAAGAGTGACCGTTCCGGCGTCGGTATTCGATCGATCGATACCGGCATTTGCACAGATGAAGCCGTGATGAGTCTCGGTGATTGCGAGCGTACCCCTCCGACGGAGAATACGACGGCTTTCGGAGCGTACGAGCGCATCGAAGCTCTCCTGGTCATCGTCGACAACCTCTAGCACTTGCCCTTCTGCCTTGGATACGACCTTTTGGGTGACCACCATAATGTCGCCATCGTTTAGGTCAAAGTGATGCAGGATAAGATCGGCCAGATCCGTTCCCACATCGACATCCTCTTCGATTTGGCTCGTGAACAGCTGTAGCCCTGCGCGGTTCATGGGATAGTAACCGCGAAACGGGCAAGTTTGACGGCTGAGTCGAGATCGGTCATAAGAGTCTGTGTCGTTAGAGCGGTGAGGCCCATGTCATTGATCGAGTCGACTAGAGCGACATCTGCGGTATCCACGACAAACTGGCTGGTTACTTCACGATATAGCTCAGCAACGATGCGGGCATCGTGCTGCGTCATAAGAGAGTCCAGTATCTGGGCTAGCGGCCCCTTCACGGCCTCCCCGGCGATGATCGGCGAGATCGCGACTACGTCGCCGTTGGCAGCTCGTTGTCGAAGTTGGCCACCTACACCTCCCAAGGCGAGGATAGGCCCGATTGAGAGGATCGGGTTGGATGGGGCGATTACGATGCGTCGAGCGTTCAGGAGGGCTTGCTCCACCTCCATCGTTGGGCGCGCGACCTCGATCCCTTGGTAACGAACTCTGATAACCCTCGGTTGGTGGCTGTAGCGCACGAAGTATTCTTGAAAGTCGAGTTCAACTAGCTGGTCACCTTCGTTGTCAGTAGAAGGGATCTGAACAAGCACCTTGGTGCCTACTTCGTCGTTTGTCATCGGCAGTAGGGTAACTGAGAGGTCGAGCTTTTGCGAGATCTTGGCGGTGACCTGAGTCAAGTTCGCACCTTCGGCGAGAAGTTTGGTGCGATACATATGCAGCCCTATGTCACGATCACCAAGGGTGAACCATGGGTCATCTCCTAGGCTCAGCAGAGTCTCGCGTGAGCGATAGGTCTCGTCACGTACACCCCAACCTGTCTTTGGATTCACGAGATCGGCAAGGGTATAGGTGATAGTATCAAGGTCTGGACAGATCTTGAGGCCATACTGTGTCCAGTCGTCGCCCGTGTTGACGATAGCAACTATCTCTTCGTCAAGTCCGGCGTTAGTTAGACCTCGAAGAAATTTGGCCGCTCCAACCCCGCCCGCGAGTACCGCAATCACACTCTTTGGCCTCCCTGTAATTTCCCCAGCGCCTGATGAGCTCGGCGTGCTTGCTTCCAACTCCAGTCTACTCAGGCATCCATGCGCAGGGTTGGCGGGACCCTGGGCCAAGGCGGTGCCGATCGTGCCTGAGGGCACAGACTCCTCCAGCAGCCAACCTTTCGGGGGCAGCCAGGAGGCGATTTTGCACTGCTCTGGCCTTGAATTTAGAGTGCTGGGAGCGATTCGGATCGGTGATAACCGGGATGTGGTAAAGGCTTACATCGCCGGATCGGCCGACTCACTCCGCATAGAGAGGTGAAGAAGTTTCATGATGCGAGGTTCCGACGCGCAAATGGCGAGCCGAACATCCTATTGACTAGATGGTTCGGCTGTCGCTCAACGATTAGGACTTAGGGCCCACTACGACAACCTGGGTTGGATGCGTGAGGAGACAACGCCGACTTGTCGAGTCTCGGTCCATTGGATACAACAAGAGAGAATCAACGCTCGGAGAGCGAAAGAAACAGGAGTCCCCAGGTGTGGCTGGGTATTCTGGAGCGGAGACGAGGCTTTGGTGAATCGACCATAGACAATCTCCGCTAGCGTTGTTGTTCGGTATGACTAGGTTGCGCTGGCGTATCCTTCGGGCTACAGATGCATGGCCGTGTTGGTAGGAGCATGGAGGTAGATCGTCCGAGTAGCAATTGAGCTTACAGCCATAGTCGGACAGCGGAGCGGTGTCGGAGAGTTTGCCTACAGCATGTCGGAGTCAGTTTCGGCACACGTGCGTGCGGCCGGCTTCATGATCTCCCTGCGTGGGCATGCTCAGCTGCATCGAGCGCTGCCGACGGGAGTTGACTACCTTAACCTGGCTCTGCCGGCACGCCCCCTCCTTGCCTCCTGGCAGCGGTGGTATCAGCCGGATCTTCGTTGGCTCCTCCGTGGGTACGACGTCGTGCATGGTACGAACTTTGTCGTCCCTCCAGTGAAAGGCACCGCAACAGTGGTGACCGTGCATGACTTGACTCCTCTCCTCTACCCTCACTTTTGTCGACCTGAGGTTCTGGGTTTCCCAACATTGGTACGCCACGCCATAAGTGCCGGCGCGATCGTTCATACTCCATCGGAGTTCGTGCGTGCTCAAGTGCTGGACTACTTTGGTATAGAGCCGTCGAGGGTGGTGGCGATCGCGCACGGAGTTACACCACTGGTCTCCAACCCATCTCTACCGGCTATCGCTCGCCAGCTAGATGGGCGACCTTATATCCTTGCGGTGTCAACCCTTGAGCCTCGCAAGGGACTGGTTTATTTGGTTCGTGCCTTTGAACGGATTGCCTCTCGCCATCCTGATGTTCGTCTAGTTCTGACCGGGCAACCTGGGTGGGGGATGGATGAGTTGCTAGCCGAGTTTCGTGGTCCAGCGGTAGCAGAACGTATCCTGTTACCGGGTTACGTCTCTGACCAAGAGCGTTCCTGGCTCCTTCGTAATGCTCACGTCTTTGCCTACCCGAGCCTTTATGAAGGTTTTGGGCTACCACTGTTGGAGGCGATGAGTGTGGGCACGCCAGTGGTAACCACGAATATTGGAGCGATTTGTGAGGTAGCTGCCGAGGCTGCGATGATGGTGCCCCCACGTGCAGTAGAGGAGCTTGCTCAAGCACTTGAGGTCCTGATCGATGAGAGTGAGACTCGTGCTGTGATGATCGAGCGGGGCTACGCTAGAGCCGCCCAGTTCTCCTGGAAGACGAATGGAGAGCAGATGGCAGCTTTGTATGCGCGGGCGGCGCAAGGATGAGGCACGGGTTACTCTTCGTTGATCAACTTGCTCGGCCAGTACCTGGCGGTATTGGCGTCTATATTGGCGGTATTTTGCAAGGGATCAGCCAGCTACGGTTAGAACTAAACCTAGATCTTCTAACCTCCAAAACGGACGTTTCGATTGTTCCAAGCCGGTGGCAAGGCAGACACGTCCAGGCTCGTTTTGAGCATCGTATACAGCAGCGATTGTGGGATAAGGGGATGCACCTAGCGAGCGGACCTTGGACGTTCTACCATGCGTTTTCGCTTGGCGGGCCTCCGCTCCGCATGGATATTCCGAAGGCAGTAGCGGTCTATGACCTCCTGTTTCGGACTGCTCAGGAGACGTTCCCGTCTCGAGCAAGAAGTTGGCATGAACGTCGCCTTGCTCAGGTAGTCGAGAGCGATTCTCGCATCGTGACCTTGGCGACCGAGACGGTTCCCCAGCTCATGGACGCTGGTATCGCGCCAGAACGAATTGTGGTCATCCCACCCGGGGTAGATCACGTCGCGCCAGCGGATCTCGCAGCCACCAGCAGTTTGCTTGCCAACCTTGGCATAGTAGATA
Source organism: Ferrimicrobium sp. (assembly GCA_027409005.1). GTDB lineage: Bacteria > Actinomycetota > Acidimicrobiia > Acidimicrobiales > Acidimicrobiaceae > Ferrimicrobium. The sequence continues at coordinate 12,303 of DAHZQE010000376.1, forward strand.
GATATCTAATGGTGTTAGGCACGATAGAGCCACGCAAAAACCTGATACGCATTCTCCAGGCCTACCAGCATTATCGAGCTACCACCTTTGATCCTCTACCCCTTGTGATCGTTGGCCCGAAGGGATGGGGACCAGAGATCACTCCACCTCGGGGGGTCTACATGGTGGGCAAGGTCACGGCTGGAGTTGTTTCAGGCCTGCTTGCACGTGCACAGGCACTCCTGTACGTTCCACTCCAGGAGGGCTTTGGTCTGCCAGTCATCGAGGCGCTTGCCGGGGCGGTCCCTGTGGTGACATCGGCTAACATCCCTGCGGCTCGCTTTGGTGGCCTCAGGGTGGAGCCTACTGATGTGGATGCGATCGCCGAAGCAATTGAACGTATAGTTCATGATGATCCCTTGCGGTCTCGCTTGGTTGCTCATGGTTTGCTCGCTGTTGAGGGGCTAACCTGGATAGAGGCTGCCCGACGACATGTAAAACTATGGGAGGAGCTGACGGAGTGAACCCTGTAGCTATCGATGCAACGTCCATCCCTGGTGACCCCACTGGCGTGGGGCGTTACGCCAAGGAGCTCGTTGCTGCCATCTACCATCTTGAAGATCGTCCTCCAATCTCACTGTTGACGACACGGACATCGCTTCGACTTTTTGCCCTCCCACCGCGGGGAAACTACGAAAATCTTATCGCTGCTCCCAACAGTCGACCGCTTCGACTGCTCTATCAAGAGAGGAGTCTTGGAAGTATCGCCATCAAGGGTGGTGCGCAGGTGTTCCATGGGCTCCACTATCAGGTTCCAGCTGCTCGCCACAGACTTCGGGTCGTCTCAACTATCCACGATCTAACCTTTTTCGATAACCCCGAATGGCATGAACCCGCGAAGGTGCGCTACTTCCAGCGTGCTACCCGATTGGCGGTGAAGCGCTCAGATGCGCTGATTGTGCCCTCGCAGGCAACCGCAGATCGTCTGCGTGAGCATTTTCCAGTGACGCCGCCGATACACGTGATCTATCATGGCGTTGATCCCTTGCTCGTCCCAGAGCATGGTGGTGATGAGGATGATGGCGTCGAGCTCTGCTCGCTTGGAACAATCGAACCACGCAAGAACTTGCCTAGGGTTCTACAAGCTTTTGACAAGGTAGCCGATCGACATCCGGATTGGAGGTTGCGGATCATCGGCAAGCGAGGTTGGAAAACCAGCGACTTCGATGACGCTTTGGATGCAATGCACAATCGGGGACGTGTGAGCATCGAGGGCTATCTCAACGAGAAGGAGTTACGGCATGCGCTGCGCCGGGCACGAGCGATGATCTACGTGTCTAACGCGGAGGGATTCGGATTGCCGGTTCTAGAGGCATTAGCCTCGGGTCTGAATGTCGTTACCAGCAATAAGTCGGCTATGGCCGAGGTGGGCGGGGAGTATGCATGGTTGGCAGATCCAGACGATGTGGATTCGATTGCTCAAGGGATTGAGACCGCAGCACTGACTTCGCGTACGCCTGATGAGATTGAACGTCAAGTGCAGTGGGCGAGGAGTTTTACATGGGAGCGCGCCGCACGCGAGACTGTCGTGTTGTATCGGCAGCTCTTAGAGGGATAGGTCTACGTTGCGCGCTCTCGTTACTGGCAGCCATGGATTCGTTGGGAGATGGCTGTGTCGTCACCTTCGTGACCAGGGTGACGAGGTGGTGGAGTTTGGACAGGATCTCAATCTTTGTGATCGTGGATCTCTTGAGCACGCGTTGGGTGTCATGGAGGTCGAGGTCTGTTATCACCTCGCCGCGCTATCTCACGTCGGCACATCATGGTCGGATCCCCCGCTGTACTATCACAACAACGTTGTGAGTACTGCGAACTTGGTGTTGGGGCTCGCAAATCTTCCACGACCACCACGATTTGTGTACGTATCTTCGTCTGAGGTCTACGGGCGAGTCGATCCCAGCCATCTACCCATCTCCGAGTCTCAGCAGCTCTGCCCTGTATCTCCCTATGCCGCTTCAAAGGCCGCCTCTGAGATTGCTGCGTTACAAGGATGGTACGGACACGGTATGCCTGTTGTCGTTGTACGACCGTTCAATCATACCGGGCCGGGTCAGTCGTCCGACTATCTCATACCAGCTCTTGCTGCTCGACTTATCGAGGCGAAAGCGAAACGTCACTTACGTTTAACTGTAGGTAATGTAGCTGCTCGTCGTGATTTTATGGATGTCAGAGACGTTGTACGAGCCTATCGATTGCTTGCCTTGGAGGGCGAGGCCGGTGGTGTCTATAACGTTTGCTCTGGACGGGCTGTTAGTGTGAACGACTTGATCACGATACTGACAGATCTCCTGGACTACCCGATTCAACTAGAGGTAGACCCTCAGCTTTTACGCCCCAACGATGTGGAGCTGGTGGTGGGGGATCCGAGTCGAATGCAGGCGGCAACCGGGTTCCAACCCCAGCTATCGCTCCGTCAGACTCTTGCGAAGGTTGTTGAAGAACTGCTTGGTGATGGTGGACCACACTCGGGCGACTAGCGTGTAGCTTCTGATGCAAGCACCCCCCAAAGTGGCAGTGGTTGTTGTTGCCCACGATCCGGGCGACTACTTCGAGGAGTGTCTGGCGAGTATCTCCTCGCTCGGATACCCCGATCTCGACATCGTAGTAGTTAATGTTGACCAATCTGGTCGGGTTGATGACCTGACCCACCGCCTGCTCCCGAATGCTCAAGTACTTGAGTTACCAGGCAACCCGGGCTTTGGGGCCGCGGTCAACGCAGGCGTCGAACTGGTGAACGACGCTAAGTTCTTTTTGTTCTGTCATGACGATGTTGCACTCGCCCCAAATGCGCTAGCGGCAATGATGGAGGTGGCTTATGCAACCAACTCAGGTCTCGTCACCCCAAAAATTGTCGCCTATGATTCCCCGCGTCAGATTCTCGAACTCGGTAGCGACCTTGATTTTTTGATGGGAACGGCAACAAGGGTTGAGGTTGGTGACCTTGACCAGGGCCAGTATGACGAGATCAACGAGGTGGCCGTTGGTGCCGGTTGTGCCATGCTGGTGCGTGCCGACCTATTCAGTTCGCTCGGAGGCTTTGATGCAAGTTTTGGTAGCGTCTATCAAGAGGTTGATCTGTCTTGTCGAGTTCGGATGGCAGGCGCACGAATCTCAACCGCACCGCATGCGCGCGTGCGCCATAGGTCAGTTTCGACCTCGGGGCGTCGTTCGCCACGATTGCGGGCAGTGCGACGCGGAGTTGTTGCTGATGAACGGGTGGCGCTATCTCACGCAGAGCGTATAGAACTCAAGCGTCGTCATCAGGCTCGGTGTATTAGTAAGCTCGAACAGGGTCGGATGCGATCGATTGCGTTGTTGGTGTTCTTCGTAGAGCGAATCGCGGAGGCATTGTTCCTGACGCTCACCGCACGTCCTAGGGTGGCCTGGGGTAGCTTGAAGGCCATTGGGATCATAACCGAGCGTGATGCACTGCGTCGAGAACGGGAGGCGATGCTTGCACGCGGACTTGACCCACGTCTACTCACGTTTTCAGGCTCCTGGCTCACATTGCGGCGTTTCTTGTCTCACAATCGGACGAGACCGAGTCACGATGCATCTCGAGACGATCCTGATGCAGATTCCCCGACGACTCGAGTTGAGCGAAGTTCACTTGGGCGTTGGGCTCTTTGGGTCTCGATAGCTCTGAGCATTGTGCTCGCGCGCTCAGTGCTCTTCGCACCGACCCCTCTAAAGGGTTCTTTCACACTTTATTCCTCTCCGGTGCAACTGTTAGGCGCGTATTTCTCAGGCCACGGAGCGAGCCACCTCCTCGGGGTCGCTATCTTGCCCACCTCCGACTTGATCATAGGCCTGCTGGGATTTGTGTTGATCGGACATACCGCACTCGGCGTCTGGTTGCTCGTTTTCAGCTCCTTGATAATTGGGCCGATAGGAGCCTATCGAGTCGCTCGCCGCCGACTCCCTGATGGATACGCACGAGCATCAGGGATACTGTATGCACTCTCGCCAATAGTGGCGATAGCGTTGGTAAGAGGCTCAATTTACGCCATATTTGGCTACGCCATTGCCCCATTGTTACTCGCTGCTACCATCGACGCCATCGCTGCGCAACGCAAGTCGCGCCGGGTTATGCGGAGGTCTAACTTGCGGGTAGCCGCGTTGTTTGCCTTGGCTGTGGCATTGGCCCCTCAACTTGCCATCGTATGGCTGCTAGCTGCCGTCGTGCAGGTTCTCGTCTATCTAGTGACCGTTGGCCCCGAGAGGGCACGAAGGCTCTTTGTCGTGGTTTGCTACGCCTCGGTGGTTGGATTCTTAACTAATCTTCCATGGATTGGTGGACTTATTGTTGTCCATCCAGGAGTTGATTACCTCTTTACAGGCTTTGTGAATCCGACCAGCTCTGCGATAAGTTCCGCTTTTGGAGCCTCGGTCGTCGGGGGTCTCTCCTCCTGGTTGTTAGCAGCGATGGTGCTAACGCTCGTTGTGGTGGTACTCGGATTTGGTGAGGGTCGCGATTCTTCTCTCCTGGTCGCGACGATCGCAACGGTAAGCTACACAGTCTTCGCAGTGATGGCTGGAAGAGGATTTCTAGGAGGGTCTCCCATTGCTCCGGTCTATCCGACAATCATGGCGACGCTGATTGCTTCGGTGGCTCTTCCCGGTGCGATGCGTCTCATGTTGAGACGGCTGCGTTCGTTCGGTTTAGGAATCCATCATGTCACTGCTGGGCTGGTGACGCTTGCTTTGGTGGTAGCTGCCCTCGGTTCCGCCTTGGGAGCCATTGGGGGTCAACCTGGCCCCGCAAGTACCACTCGCGACACCCTTCCTCTTGTCGAAGGGCTTGTTCGACATCCTCAATCGGTGCTCTGGGTAGAGCTTGGCACGGGTCCACGCATCGTCACTGGTGAGAAGTTGACTAACGGCGTCTACGTAGGTTTGACCGAAGGAGTCGCGCCGACTGTGCTCACCGCAGGTGCCCCTGCGGTGACTCGAGGCCAGGGTGCCCTAGATCATCTAGTGGCCCTTGCGCTAGCTGGAAGAACGGTTCGGCTTGGTGACGAGCTTGCAGCTGTTGGCGTCGGTGAGGTGGTGGTAGTAGGTGCGCCAAGAACCGTGGCTGCTGATGCATTTACAACGGCGTTTGGTCGCCAACTCGATATGGCTCAAATATTCTCTCAAGGTGGTATCTCGGTGTATAGATTAACCGCACGCCCGGCTTCCCTTGCTAGGGCAGCAACGCCGTTCGACCCCTGGTTGACGGTTGGTATCGTAATCCAGTTAGTCATGATGCTAATTTTGCTGCTTGGGTTATTTGGTCGACGTTCTTGGTTGCGAGCTAGAACGAGAGGGCAAACTGTCGGACTAGGCAATGCGCCGGCCTCAGCAGTGCCGGTGCCCGTGGGGCCACGATCTTGATAAAGTGGCCGAAGATAGTTCTGATCTGCCTTGTTGTGGTACTGATTGCGGCGGTGACGATGACGAACTCGTTTGCAGCCCGCAGGGCGCAGTTTGCGGTGGCCAATGTCCCCTTTGGTATTGGCAGCTTGGCGGTGCCGACTGCTGTACCTACGGCAACGTCAGTGAGTTGGTACTGTGTAGTGCCTCGATTGCTGGGTGCGATCCATTCGGATGGCGTGATTCTGGAAAACCCGACCAGCCATGAGCGAAAATTGCTGATCACCTCCAAGGTTGGTCATCACCGCCAACACCGCGTCATGCTTCCACACTCATCGATGCACTTGCATGTGACGCCAGGTCATGGGCGGGTTATAGTCTCCTCCGGAGGTATGGTTGCGTTTGTGGAGACGCAAACCACGTCGACTGCGTTGCCCCAGATCAGTCCTTGCAGTTCGTCTCCTAGCAGTCACTGGACAGTAGAGGGCCTGTCCACTACCACTGGAACAGGCTCCACTGTTTCGGTCTATAATCCTTTCAAAGTTCAGGCTGTCGTCGATCTGAGTTACTACTCCACGCAAGGGGAGGTGTCGGTTCCGTCCGTGGAGGGCCTAATAGTCCGCCCTGGTGCAGTCATGACTATCAACGCAGAGCGTTTTGCCCCTAATGCTGCTGATATCTCAGCCAGCGTCACTGCCCGTTCGGGAAGTGTAGTTGTGGTCTCAAGCGTAGCTTCACCTAATACTCAAGAAACACTCGGTTATGCCACACCCTCAACGCACCTGTACCTTCCCTATGTTCCAACGGCTGGCACTAAGTCACTGACCCTGGAGCTACTCAACACCTCGTCGAAGCCGGTTCCTGTGGCGATTGAGATGGCCGGTTTCAATGGGACACTTCAGGTGGCAGACATGGGACCCATGCACATCGTCGAACGGGTAACCGTGCCGGCCAACTCTCCACTCCCGGTCGATCTGACCTCAGTAGCTAACACGACCGGCACTCAAGCCGTGGCTGTGAAGGTTATTTCACGTGGTGCACCACTCTTTGGACTTGGTGCGGTGCAATCTTCAAGTCCATCAGTACCTTTTTACCAGTTGACACCGACGTTTTTTCGCGCAGCACAATGGTGGATGAGTTGCATCGCAAATCCGACTACCCATGATCCTGAGGTAGTCTTTAGCCGGAGCAGTCTAATTTCTATCACTGGAGACAGCCTGGCGGGCGCAGCGCTTCCACACTCGACGTCGTCTAACATATTACGGCCTTCTGTCGAACCTATCGGTCTAGCAGCCTCAACTCCATCCTTGTTCAAGCTGCGATTGGCTCATGCTATGACGGTGGCAAGCGTGCCTCTTACTGAGGGTTGCGTCGCCATACCGGCCGCTTGATCGGCGTCTCTTGGCGACGATGGACCAGTTGTAGCCAAACTCTAATGGAGCTCCGAAAACCCTATAGACCAGAGGTGCTCGTAACCCGTCTTGACGATTGCCTTGATGATCATGCCGGCGTCGGCGTCCAGATCCGGGTATTCCACAAGCAGGGCGGTGGCCATGGCGCTTGGAATTGGATAGGTGCCTCCCTGTTCGGCCACGCTCACTAGCAGTTCGGGTAGGTTAACGGCGTCGGCTGCTATTGGGCCATTCGCTCCCCAACACCGGAGGACGGTTTCGATCATTCGATGGCGCGAGAGTCTTCGCATGACCCTGATGGTTGCGCTTCTACGGTTGGGATTGAGTGAGTAGGGTGCACCCAAGTAATTTAGTTGTTCGATCGTGATAGACCCGAGCACCTCCGACAGATGCGTTGATAGATCCAAGAGTGAAGGGCCATCCCCCCACGCAAGTACCTGTTGGTCTGTCTGTACAACCTCGCTCCTGCTGCTGAGGAAGGCTAACGCCTCCTGGTAGGCGCGGTCATAGTCTCGCACGATGCGGCCAAGCTGCATGTGACCATGCTAGCTGGAACGTGATAGGCGAAGGAAGGTTGCCTCTCGAGTGGAGAGGCTAGCGACCGATTTGAAATCCACTGGTGCCGTTAGCGTGTCGGTGACTACCGGTTGAGAGGTGTTTCCAGCAATCAGGTGTCGGATCGTAAGGCAGAATTCATCGACGAGACTCTGCTCGAGTAGGTCTGACAGCAGTGTCGGTCCGCCTTCGCAGAGGATTCCACCTGGGTGCTGATTATCGATCGCGAGCAATTGCTCCAGTTCACCACGTCGAGGTGTTGCAGGTAAGTTACGATACTCTATTGCAGATGATGATCCACCTCCTGAGGCTGCCCCACTCAGGTGGTTTGGGGTATTCGGCGGTCGGGAGTGTCGCGAGGCGACGACTATGCGTAACGGTCGCACTAGTCCGAGCCGGTGACGAAGTTTGGCCAAGTCTGGATCCAGTTGCGGAGGTTGGTAGTTTTCTACTCGTGCAGTACCAGCGCCTACAAGGATAACTTGTGAGGTCGCACGTAGAAAGTGGAAAATTCTGCGGTCGAGATCGGTGGAGAGACCCTTAGAGCGACCATCAATGGCTATTTTGCCGTCTAACGACATCACCATGTTCGCACGCAACACATTCGGTTCTGATACCGGATAGAGGGCGAGAAGCTGCTCTAGACTTGGATCTTCGTTATCGGTGACGTACACGACCCACCGACAACTGTGCTAGCTCTATTGTTTCGGAGATGTGAGTATGTATCTCTGCACTCTAGTAGGCGCTGCTTTATTTGGGTAGTTCTGTTTAGGTAGTTCTGGTGCTCACTCTCCATCCCTTCCTCATTTTGGCAAGGAGCGGCCCGCCGGTTGTTGCCTCTAGCGTGTTATGCATGGACGAACTTCTCGGACGACCTGCGCTTGTCCCTACGCATGAAGAGCTAATCGCGTCGTTAATACCCCCCCCGCAACTTCTGCGAGGCTAGTTTCGAGTCCTACCATCCTGATCCGGAATTCAGCTCCCAGCAGGAGGCCAAGGAGACCTTGATGAGATTTACGCGAGAAGGGCAGCAAGAGCGTTCACGTCGATCTTGGCGGCGGATCAAGCCCAAGCAGCCGATCGGTTGGTATCTAGACGGCGGGTTTGGAGTTGGTAAGACTCATCTCTTGGCTGCAACTTTTTTCGCCTGGCAAGGAGCCAAGTTTTACGCTTCGTTCGCAGGTCTCACCAGCCTTGTTGGGGCGCTCTCGTTTTCTGGAGCTTTGAAGCTATTGCAAGGCGCCAGCTTGCTTGCAATCGATGAGTTTGAACTTGATGATCCCGGTGATACTGTACTTATCAGTCGGCTCGCCAACGAGTTGCTCGCCACAGGTACAAACTTGGTGGTGACCTCTAACACCTTGCCAACCCGGCTGGGCGAAGGCCGTTTTGGTGCCCAGGACTTTTTGCGTGAAATCCAAGGGTTGGCCGATGCATTCCAAGTCCTGCCGATAGAGGGAGGAGATTTCCGCCGACGTAGTTTTGTCTTCGATCGAGGAGAGAGCACGTTTGAACCACTGCCAGAGGACGCAGTTCGAATTGAGTTGAAGACGTTGCTCGACCAATTAAATCGGGTTCATCCGATTCGCTATCGGGGAGTGGTGCAGGAGATCTCCGGCGTTGAGATCGATAACGCGTCTTCGATTGAACTCCAAAGCGACGCATTGCGTTTCTGCAGTCTTGTCGATGTACTTTATGATTTCGGAGTACCTGTTAGGGTTCGTGGATGTGATCTCGGAGAGCTATTCCCAGCTGGCTTCTTGAGTGGAGGCTTCCGGCAGAAGTATGGCCGTTGCCTGTCGAGGCTTTACGAACTTGAGACCCTAGAGGATCCGCTATTACAACGGAACGATGAAGGTGGCACGCGACCCTCCTAACGGTCCAGCAGCGATAGAAAATGAGCCGCCGTGATCGGTCGCCTTGGCATGAAGATTTACAATTCCATGACCAATATGAGGATCGTCGCTGATCCCGATTCCGTCATCAACGACCAAGATCTTGAGATTATCTGAGACCTGGATCTCTACCCGAAGTTCATTGGCGTCTGCATGTTTTATGACATTTGTTATGAGCTCTCGCAGTACAGTGAGAGCGAGCGATTTCGTTGAGTTGGTGAGCAGAGTATCGATCGGGCCCGAGAAGACAACGTGCTCCCGGAGGCCGGCAATCATACAGAGACGCGATGTCAGATCTAGGATCTCTGCGCGGGGAGAGTCGCCACGGCTCGCTTCGAGTTCAAAAATCGTGGTTCTGATCTCTCCGATTGCGGCGTCAAGATCCTCGATCGCTTGTCGTACAAATCGTGCACCGTCTGTTCGTTGGAGCGATGGTAGTGCGGCTTGAAGTTGAAGACCAACGGCAAAAAGACGCTGAATTATGTCGTCGTGGAGGTCGCGGGCAATGCGAGTTCGATCATCCTCTACCTGGGCGCGCATGAGCGCCTGACGTAGGAGCAAATTGCCGATTACCGCGGACGCGCCAGTGGCTAAGGTCTCGAGGATGGCTACGTCGATCTGATCGAATGGCTGATCATCGAGCCTATCGGTTACGTAGATATTGCCAAAAACCCTTTCGCCGGTGATGATTGGGACTCCGAGAAAGTGCTTCATGGTGGGGTGATTCGGTGGGAAACCTATGGCTCTCTTGTCGTCGGCGATCGAGTTTGAGATGACGGCACTGCGAGAGGTTATGACCGTGCCGAGCAGACCATCGCCGGAAGGAGGTTTGCCAATGAGTTCGCGTTCCCTGGAGTCGATCCCCGAGGTCACAAAGTCCAAAAGTTGATGCTCGTGCTCAGGGTCGAGCACGCCAATCGCTGCGTAGCGCGAACGCGTGAGGGATCGCGTGTGATCGGCCAAGAGCGTGAGGGTCTCGTCTATGTCGAGCTTGCTCACTACCTCGATAAGCGCCTCGAAAATGTCTTTCAGTCGAGGTTCGTTCACGAGTCGCTCCACCTCGACTAGGTTAGTCCATATGCAAGGGTTCGGGTTCGAGGGGAGAGATCGATGATTTTGTTCCAGGAGCATGAGCTCGAAGCCGAGGTTCCCGATTTTGAGCATGGTGGCTTCAAGCCTGCCCGACTCATCCATCGTGTGGACTCGTTGTTCGGCCACGGTGCGCGCTTGATCGAAGGCGCAAAGCTCACTCATGGTCCGGTCGAGCTAGGCTCCGCAGTCGAGCGTGATGGGTTCTGCCCGTTTTGTATCGATACCATTGGTGATGCAACGTCACCTTTTCCAGTAGAGATAGCTCGGAATGGGAGGATCATTGTTGGGAACTCATGGGTAGTACCCAATGTTATCGCCTACTCTACTGTCTCAGCGGTTGGCATTTACGATGTGAGTCGGCACTTTCTGCCCCTCACGGAGATGACTCGAGAAATTGTATACGATGCGCTGCTGGCGATTCTCCAACATGGGAAAGCCGTACGGGCTCAGCATCCTGACCTGATTTATTCATCGGTCAACGCGAACTACCTACCGCCGTCCGGGAGCTCCTTGATACACCCACATATTCAGTCTTCGCATGACTCTGTTCCGCTAGGCTCGCAGGCGAAGTTGTTGACCGCCTCTAGAGAGCATTTTGCCGCCTACGGTCAGCCATATTTTGAGGAGCTTATCGCGTTAGAGGACGCACAGAGCCAACGCATGGTGGCGCATATGGATCCTTTTGTATGGCTTGTTCCATTTGCTCCTTCTGGTTTCTATGAGGCGTGGGCACTCGCGCCTAGTATCGGTGATCTAGTAGAGTTGAGCGATCCCGACATTTATCAGTTGGCATCGGGTCTAGCGCTGGTCTTGGCTACATATGAGGAGATGGGAATCCAGTCATTCAACTTCTCCTTGATTGGTGCGACTCCAGAAAGCAAAGACTATGGCGCTAGCATGTTGTTTCGCATCGTGGCTCGAGCACCCATGGAGCCATACTACCGAAGTGATGTGACTTATTTCGAGCGTCTCTGTCTAGAGACGATGATCGACTATTCCCCTGAAGAGTGGGCCCAGACGCTCCGAAGTAACTTTGGGACTACCATGACCGGCTGATGATATCGTGGTTGTGGCAAGGTCTACCACGTCTTCATGGAACCCAATGGGAGTAAACCTTCAGAGACCAGGTTGTGCGTCGGCCGACATCGCGCCGACCTTCGAACTCCAGTGGCAGTTGTGGATGATGTCCGTCCTTGGCGATGTCGGAGCGAGCAGAGCTTGATAGGTCCATCTAGAGACAAGGATGAGTCCGCTTCGCTGCTTAGCGATTATTTAGCACGTGTGCAAACTTTGGACTGTTCGAAAGCAGATATACATTTTAAGGCGCCTCGTCTCGCTCTTCAGTCGCGTGTCTCTCTCTCAGTTGTTGGGGACTCCAGAGTTTTGGCTTCGTGGCATCTGCAGCTGTACGTGCCTGTCTAAGCCAATATTCACTGCAGCGGTCGGTGGTGAGTTTAGCGAGGTATTGAGGTGTACTTGAACTCGTTGAACTCCGGGTAGTTGACCATGGTGTCAAGTACGCGATCGATGGTTGATCGAGCGACCTTGGCATCTCCATTGGGTCGGTGCATGACTCTGACAAAGGCGGCTCGGTCGTTGATCATAAAGGTGGGCACGCCGAAGACATGGTGCTCTTCGACAGAGGCGAGATGCTGCCTCTTGAAGTCGTCGAGGATGCCTTCGGATTCAATGAGCTGCAGTACCTTCTCTGGTTCTAGACCATGACTCTCAAGGATAGACGCCAAAACAGACCAATCGGTGATGTCGAGGGCGCGATCATGTCGGGCCGCAAAGAGCGCGAGGTGAAGTTGTGGGAAACTTTCTGGGAAGAACCGTTGTACCGTCATGCCAGTCATTACTGCTAAAAGCTCGTTATAGCGTGACGGGTTAGACCAGACGTCTGGCTCTCCCTCTTCGACGTGAACTTGGCCGAGAGAGAAGGGTATAAAATCGACTTGATAGTCTCCACCGTCCTCCATCGCAGTGATCAAGTGCTCGTGCATGTTGCGAGCGAATGGACAGCGATAATCCCAGTTAATAGCGAATTCCATACAAAATCTCCTTGTTGGTTGCTTTTACAACCAGTCTAGTGGATCGCTCGGTAAAACTAGTGATTCCGCTGTCTACTCAGCGGTTAAGTCGGCGTACCTTGTCAAGAATTAGCATTCAAGAGATTGAGGGTCTTCGATCATACCGGAGCGCAAGCCTCGTCTGGAAGGGCGGACTCAAGGGGCCGTGTGGAATTACCTGTTCTCGTGGGTCGCTGTTCCGACGCTCGCTATCTATGAAACCTAGCCCTCGAATAACGTGACTCATGGAGACACGAACGATCACAACAGATCAGCTACAAGCTCCAAGCCCATGAACTAACCGAGGTTCGCAAGCAGACATGACTCAAGGAAGGCTCTTCAGCGATTCAACGACGAGCCCTTGGAGACTTAGACAAGGCGTTTTGGAAACTGGTGGAGGAGGCCAGACCACTTTGGACGACCCACTTGGTACGCAGCCGGCATCAATGAGAGTTGCGCTATCCGAGATCTGTCTGGTTAGGAACATCAACCGTATATGAGGCTAGCTGGGTGTAGTTGGCACTAATTCTGCGTCACTCGTGAGCCAGGAGACATAGAGACAGCATCGTCTGCCCGAATCACACTAGAGCATTCAGGTTTGCGAGCTCACCCGGCCAGCTCCGGAGCTAGGACGCAAAGCAACAGGGATCGTTGTAGTTATTGGCATGTTTATCACGCAGACAGCCGCTAGATCTAAGCCCAAGTTTCTCGACGTGCCAGAACTACTCACCAAAGCAGAGCGGCAACCAAAGACGGTTGCAACCCAAACTCACCAGACAGCCCAAAGCCTCTAACCGTTACAGAGCCACTCGACTAGCCAAGTCGTCGGCCAAAGAGCCAGACCTAGTAAGGACTGGATCGACAAAACCATAACCAATCTGGTGCGCAACTACGATCAGATCGCACTAGAGGCTCTCGAGCACATGACCAGATCTGCCAAGGGAGACAAAGATGGAAACGCTTGACTCATCTGGCCCCAACGAGTCTCTTCTCGAAGCGGGCTCAGGAATATTCGATCAACGGCTTACCGACAGGGCACCAGTGCTACAGCAGCAGTAGAAGTCGCCGCTATCAATCCCGCATAGGCGAGCCTATGTTGTCATCGGCGTGGTTACACCGATTACAAGAACCAGTAAGAACAAAGCTATCCTCTGTTATCTATCGTGTGGCTATACCGATAACGCAGACGTGAGTGTGGTCCAGAACATCAATGCCGTGGGGCTTGCGGTCGGGATGTGTAAAGAAACATCGCAGGTTAGCTCCCACAAGACAGAACGCCGCTGACCTAGTGACGCACCATGACGCCTCAAGTTGCGTGAGCGGCCTAGGAAGCCCCGTCTGTAGACGGGGAGGATGACACCGGCAATAGGTACTTGATGAGCTTGGCGAAACAGAGACCGATGATTGCGCCACCGAGAACGTCCGAGGCATGGTGAATACGCACGTGAATCCGTGATAGGGCGACGAGTGTAGCAAGCGGATACAGGAGCCATCTAAGCCAGGTGCGATCAGATAGTAACGTTGCCGCTGCAAAGGCAGCAGTTGCGTGACCGCTCGGGAAGCTTGATGTCAGAGGATAGCGCAGGTGATGTGGATGTTCATAAGATTGATCTATTGGGCGTTCTCGTGAAAACAGCGACTTCACTATAACATTAATCACAACGGATTCGGCGGCCAGGGCAGCTGCTGCACGCATTGCTAAGGGACGCCTGCGTGGAGAGATCGCGAGCGTGGCTGCCATAAGTTCCCAGAGTAGTGAGTGATCTGCCAGTGCAGAAAGTATATAGAACAGGCGATCGTACATTATCCGACCCCTGAGGGGGGCGAAAGCATGATCAACAGCAGTATCAAAGCGGTCGAGTTGCCTCAAGCCGGTGGCGTCCTTCTGGTTTGGAGCGTATGTGTGCGATCCGACGATGTGAACGATGGGCATTGACACTGATAGGCACAAAAATTGCAGAGCCTCGATGGACGCGGACGGAAGTTGCCTGTTTCGCATGCCATTCGCACAGCTGCCCATATCGCAGCAGTTTTTCCTTCGACTGCCTGTAAACGGTGAGAGGTAGCCTCAGACTCAATTACCATGCGGTCTCGAAGATACATTAACTTGACACTCTTTGGTCTGACCCCAAGAACTCGTTCGACCAAGAGGGCATAGAAGAGCACACCCGCCAGTTTGTCCTGTTCGTGAGTGTGTGAAGGTGGCCGACCAGTCTTGTAATCTACAACCACCAGCTCGCCGTCGGGATCACGATCTAGGCGATCAATAACTCCTCGAGCGAGGACATCGCCTACTTGAAACTCGAGCATCAACTCAGTTCCAAGTACGTTAGTGGTAGTCGGATCTTCAAGGCTGAAGACGTTCATAACCAGCTGCTCGACCTCCTCAGCTAGGCGCACGCGAGCGGCCTCAGACAGGTTCGCTAGAAATGATGCAGCATAGCCCTGGTTCAGTCCATAATTGAGCTCATCCTGGACGATGATACGTGCCTTGTGAGGAGTGCGCTCAAGCGCTGGGATCGTAAAATAGAAGCGTTCGAGGGCGCGGTGAGCTAGAACCCCCTTAACTGTCCAGATAGAAAGAGGCTGAGGTACTTTGTCGATAACTGAAAGCCGGAACGCGTAGGCACAATCCTTGAAGGCGGTGACCTTGGTTGGCGTCAGCGAACAAGGAAGTGGTAACCCCATTCCTTCAGGCTACCACCGTCGCTGGAGTATCTACCGGTTGTTGTGTTGCACAGGTCGACTGTTAGTCGCTCCTGGTGGGCTGGACGGCTGAGAAGGATCTTAGGACGTGGGTAATAAATGCTGAAGATTGGGGTGCACTTTGTCACGGATGAGTACTATTGCAGGAATGAACTCGTTTGTCGACACCTACGTGGTGAGCTACGGTCTGGCGGCCATCCTGGTGTTGATGACCCTCGAGTCGGCTCTAATCCCTATACCCTCTGAGCTAGTTATGACGCTAGCGGGCGTCCTGGCAGCGTCTGGGAAGCTCAGTCTGGTCGGCGCTATAGCTGTTGGCATCCTCGGCAACCTTATTGGTAGCGTGATTTTGTGGGCGATTGGTCGTACGGGCGGCAGAGTGCTGGTGGAACGTTTTGGTCGGTTCGTGCTTGTTAAGCCAAAGGATCTGGACAGGGCGGAGCGCTGGTTCCAGCGCCACGGAGAGGCGGCGGTTATTGTATCCAGGCTTCTTCCCGTTGTGCGTTCGGTCATTAGCCTACCGGCGGGTGTTGCCGAGATGCCTGTTGGCAAGTTTTCGCTGTACACGCTTATAGGCAGCATCCCGTTTGTCGCCCTTTTGACGCTCGCTGGCTATTGGTTGGGCTCGAACTACACCGTGGTAGTGAAGGTAATCCAGGATCTGGGTTACGGTCTTGGTGCGGTTTTGGCGCTACTTATCATCGGTTTTCTTTGGTTTCGTTACCGTCGCCGTTCCAACCTAGAGGCAATTGGCGAATGATCAGCTAAACTCAGCGTGTCGCGGGAAGTGGCGCAGCTTGGTAGCGCACCTGCTTTGGGAGCAGGGGGCCGCGGGTTCAAATCCCGCCTTCCCGACGGGACGGTGTGTCC
>DAHZQE010000313.1:0-3576 GCA_027409005.1 Ferrimicrobium sp.
CCAGGACCGTCCGTCTCGAACACCACATGCTCTCAGTGACCATTAACAACCGTAGTGAAGTCAAAGAGACAGAGGTGACTGGACCATCTTCCAGCAGCAGTACAAAAACTGTTCTTCCAGGCCCATACCACCAACAACCAATCCGAACACATCCCCCAATCCTAAAAACGACCTTTACTCAAGACTCGCAGTCTCAAAACACCTCGCCGAGGCGGAACAATCAACGTCAGTCCTCCTGCGACCGCTCTCCCCGTTCCAGGCTTTCGCTGACCCTTCGCAGATGTCTTCATCAGCGACAACCTTCACCATCCTGTGCCCGCAGGGCGCGACGTACGCTGCGGCGATTACCGTTCATCCACCACTCCCTCCGAGCGTGGACGATGACGACGACTAGGTGATGATGCTCGCCTGGACCCATGGAGCTGGTATCGATGTTGGACGTATGCACATCAAGCGATGAAAGTTCTAGGTCGTGTTAACGAATAAGTAGTGCGTAGTTGTGGTATAGGCTGGAAAGAAAAGTATTTGTACTGCTGCTGGAAGATGATCCAGTCACCTCTGTCTCTTTGACTTCACTACGGTTGTTAATGGTCACTGAGAGCATGTGGTGTTCGAGACGGACGGTCCTGGTTGCAACGACCCAGTCACGGGTCAAGAACAGCCATCAAGTGTCTTCCACGGCATTGAACTGACGCTATCCGGAAGCCATCTTGAAGTACACATGGCGCCATCATATGAGCGGAAAAATGTGAACCATGACTTCTAGGCGGCTGGGCATGCCGACCTTCCATTGACCTGATCTCAACACCCAGCTGCCTACAGCGCTAGAGCCCCGGCAAGTCCGTCAGACCAACATCTGCTGTGCCGAACCTGTTTCTGGAGCACCATCATGCAATGTAACTGCAAGACGTCCGCCACTTCTTGTTCATATCCTCAGGTTCGAACATTCCTGCTCATTTCCAGACAACGTATCTGGTCCGTCGAAACTAAGCGGCGTGGTTGATGTGATGCTGAAATGCGAACGGCCGTTGGAGTTGCGGCTGCTGCTCGAGAGCGATGAGAACGTAGGTGGCCGCAGACGCTGCACTAGCTCATATCCGGCTTCAACCACAGTATTCCGGTCTTCGCTCTGCTGTTGGTCTGCCTGCATTTACAGAGCCGATGCTACGGTTGAACCAGGCTTCCCAGAGATCTTTATTTTCGGAGGTCATCTTGCGAGTAGTCCGTCGGTGCTGTAGGCTGTAGATGGTAAGTGTGTTAGATAAGGCTGCGTCCAGGCGCGAAAATGGCGTGTAAATACTTGAGCCCGAGCGCCGCGACTGCTGGCACTGAAGGCGGACACGTCAACGATCACTGGTTCTACGGTCACACCGAGGACTTACAGACTGCGGTACATGCTGAAGTGCCGTTGCCGTGCATCTCTGATGATCATCTGTAGACTGTAAAGGCGTCTGCATGCGCCTGTATTAGCATCGACAATGTTTGCACATTTGCATGGACCTGCTCGTGGTCGCAGGGTTCCACGACCGCGTAAGACTAGAAATATAACGAGGACTTGGCGTCCAGTTCTTGAATCCTAATCTGCTCTGTATGGGCCATGCGGAAACCTTCAACCTGCGCCACGCTATGCTTCATTTCCATCCCACAAAAGCAACCGCGACCATACCGAAGCTCTGCTAGGCCTCCATCAACTCCACCGGCGGCCTCGCAGTATGCGAGAACTTCTTTCCTACTCCCTCCATCGGCGACACGTCATCGCCGGGCGCAGCGCTCGTATCTTCCACAGCTATCGCGGGTAAATCCGGGCTATGACCATGGTCCTGCGGATCATACACCACAGTGCCTGTGCCACTCCTTGCTCGTGTCGTGTTCAGTCTCGGCAGGCATTGCTGAGGCCGAGTCTCTGACCGCATCTCCTCATACACGCTCAGCACAACATCTGCCTCCGGGCGTGCGTGCAGCTTTGATAGCGCCGCAGCCAGGTCCTCTGCGTGCACGTCCTTGTTCGGCGGCTCCTCGTTCCGCATCTCCCATCCCATCGGCGGTGAAGGCGGCGGGGAGATGAAGAACAGCTTCGAACTCTTTGGCGCTTGCAGATAGCGCTCTTCGTCCGCCACGTCGATCTTGGTCTGCTGGCCGAAGTATACTCGTACGCGACTCCCGAGTACGGACTCGCCGTCAAGCACCTTCCGTATACTGATGGCGTCTTCCGTCGTGAAGAAGGTGACGATTATCCGGCGCATGCTCTTGAGCGGCGAGAAGGTATGGATTGGCGCATGCTCGTTGATGGCATGTTGTATGCTGGTCAAGGTGGGCGAGGCGAAGATCTCAGGCGCTTGGAGGTTGGTGATCAGGAGTGTGTTGCTAGGTGGCGACGGCTGGGTGAGCGGTGGTAGATCTGAGAGATCGATGCTCATGTTGTGTGAGTGGCGCTTGGATCCCGGAGGCGTCGAGTGCGCGGACGAAGGTGGTGAGGAGATCTCCATAGCTGCCATGTTCTGACTCTGCTCCTTCCGAAAACAGCCGCGTCTCTGGCCGTTCCTGCCCTGCAAATGTCGATTGTGATTCCAGAGACGGGTTTGCAGGGGCAAGGGGATTGCTTTATCACCTTACCCAAAAGAGGGCTGACGTTGCGCTTCGCCACAGCCTGACTCGGCAGACCGCGGCACGAGGCTTGGAGTGGAGGACGCCGATCTTTCTAGACCTCAGCAGCGCATTTCCACTGCGCCGTGCCATGTCTCATCATGCACCGCCTCCTCCGGTCGGACCTCCTTCTTAGAGCGTACCCATGCGAACTATGCGGTATCAGCGCCGAGACATCGTCGGCTTCATCTTCGCATTCGCCACTGGCATGCTGCGCCCTGTTCGCAACCATTCTGGCTGAGCACAATCTGCTCTGCATGTCGACATGGCGCAAGATCTTTGAAGATGTCGGACTCTTCCAGGCATCGAGGAGGGTAATGCTGATGCTGTGAGATTTTCGTACAACTATCTGAGGAGAGACCTGTCGAATTACCAGTTCACGACATGGCAGAAGACCTACGCCAGAGTTCTCAGCTACACCTATCGCCAGCTACTCGTACATGCGACTTCACAGGTGCCTCACGTGATACATCACTGCTGGAGATTGTTTCTCCCAGCCTCACCCGGACGAACCCCCTGACTGCTCCCTCCATTTTTCCTCCCCCTCATAAGGGCCCTGCCGAGCCCACTGTTGAGCAAAAGGTCCCTGTCCAGCATAACCACCCGTCGGTGCCTGGCTTCTCTCCGGGACCGAACCCATCGGGGTCCTTGCCAAGGTATGTCGCATTGCATCAGCGCCTCCGGCGCCCACGTACTGTGTCTGGAAGTGCGACAGGTCCAGCCACGGGTAATCGCATTTGCATCTCGCGATTGTCTCATTGAGCGTCTCGCCGGTAAGAGGGTGGCCTGGCGCGAGGCCTGTCCTGGGATCCGGCGTGGCGTTCGGGTCGATGGGTGGAAGTTGTTGGGGCTGCTGCTGCTGAGGTGCGAATCCTGGCTGAGGTATGAATCCCGGCTGAGGTACAAATCCCGGCTGAGGTACAAATCCCGGCT
>DAHZQE010000386.1:0-5193 GCA_027409005.1 Ferrimicrobium sp.
TAATCGAGGTCGCTCTACCCAGCCCTTACAGACGGGGCTTTGCGCTCCGGTTTGGTCAATCGCGTGCTAGCACTCCCGGGCATTTAGCCACTAGCAAACTGGCCAAGGATGCAGCTAAATCCTGTTTGCACTGGAGGACGAAACTCTCCAACGCGTCCTGACACCTTGCTTACGGCTCCGGCGGCGAACTCTCGAGAGCTGATCGATCACGTGATAGTCGCAAGCCATCTAAGATCTCGATCAGCTCGACGGGGAGAGGCGATCGGACCTCGAGAGGGCGCCCATTGATCGGATGGACGAGACTTAGCAGGTAAGAGTGTAAAAAGACTCGTTCTCTCAACAACGCACTAGATCCACCGTAGGTAGGGTCTCCCACCAACGGATGGCCAATCGCACTCATGTGGACCCGAATCTGGTGAGTGCGTCCGGTCTCAAGACTCAGCTCGACATAGGTGTAGGCTCCGAACCGCTCGATGACTTGAAAACGGGTCACCGCGCGTCGACCTTCGGTGATCACCGCTATTCGCGTTCGACTCCTCTGATCGCGACCAAGAGGAGCGTCGATGACCCCCTCCTCCTCTTCGAGGTCACCCTCGACGAGGGCCCGGTATCGTCGTCTCATGAGGTGCGCTCCGACCTGCTCCTTCAGAGCATGAAAGGCGATTTGAGTTCGAGCTACTCCCATAACCCCAGACGTCGACTTATCAAGCCGCTGATAGATACCTGGTCGCAACGCTGGCTCATCGCCAACTAACGCAACCGCCGGGTCCAAAGCCACCACCGCACCTGCAAGAGTAGGGATGGTGTCGGTAAGTGTCGTCGAATGTACGATCAATCCAGCTGGCTTGTCAACCACAAACATGGCTTCGTCAAAGTAGAGGAGTGGCAAAGCAATTGCCGCCTGTGGTCCACGTCCCACACGAGTGAGATCGATCACTAGCTGGTCAGCAAGCAGCAGACGATGCGACTTTGCAGTAAGTACTCGATCATTGACCTTGACTAGCCTCTGATCAATCATCCGGCCAGCGATAGAGCGAGAGACGTCGGCGACCACGGAAACCGCCCGATCCAGGCGCTCCCCTGCTAGAGTATCGCCTACTTCAATGCTGAGAACGTTCATGCCGTCCATCAAGTACTCCAGCGATCAAGAGAAGAACAACTCCCACCGTGATCGCAGAATCAGCGAGGTTGAAGATAGGCCAATGTGGGAAGTGAATAAAATCTATGACCGCTCCGTGGTTATGCCTAAAGACCCTGTCTGCCAAGTTGCCGAGTGCCCCACCCACGACAAGCGAGGCGGCCACACGCTTCAGAAGTGACGGCGTCATAACGGCGTAGGCACCAACACCAACCGCAATCACGATCGCTGCTATGGTTATGATCAACGGATGCCCCTGACCGATGGAGAACGAAAACCCTGAGTTGTAGGTGAGCTCCAACTTCACGGGTCCAACAAGATCAATCGGCCCATTTCGTAGAGCATTCTCGGCCCAAGTCTTAGTTGCCTGGTCTAGCAAGACCACTAGAACCACTACCGAGCAAACGGCTGCAGCGTGTGACCATAACCTAGTCATCGACTGCGCGGCAAACCACCTTCTTTGCAGCGAACGCACAGTCGAGCAAAAGGCAATGCGCGAAGTCGCGCTCGTGGAATGGACTGCTTGCAGCTCTCGCAAAGTCCGTAGACCCCACGGTCCATCTTCCTGAGAGCCAGATCAACCTCCTCGATTGCTGCCAGAGCTGACCCTGCCAAGGCGAGATCACGCTCCCGATCAATGGCAGTCGTGCCTCCCTCGCCAGACTCCTCATCGAACTGAACTTCAGCAGGTTCATTATTCTGCACCATACTGTCAGCCTCTGCGCGTAACTGCGCTGCCTGTTCGGTGTAGTGCACGCGCTCTGTCTCAAGCAGCAGACGCTGTTGTGCGAGAAAATCGCCGTCACTGAGCCCGTCTAAGACATCATCGTCTAGATTCAGATACGCCTCGACCGGATCAACTGGGTTGGTGGGTTCCTGAGTCGCTTTCGCCATCTCTATTCCAATCTACTTTCAAGCACCATCGCGCGACCATTTATACCGCGCATTTGAATCGCTCTACTCTAGCCGACATCGAAGCACAAACTGCAGACAACGGTGGGTCGTATGTCCAGATTCTAGAGAACTCACTCCCCCGCTAGTCGCTAACAGATCACCTGATGACGTCGACTAGCGTAAATGCATGAGCGACCACGAGGAAAAGAACTCTTACCCACATCAGCCTGGTTCCCTTGACCTGCCGAAGCTCGAGCATGAGATTCTCGCCTTCTGGGAGCAGGACGACACCTTCCGGGCCTCGATTGCCCAGCGCCGCAACGACGGTGGGAAGGCGTTCGTCTTCTACGACGGACCCCCTTTTGCGAATGGATCGCCTCACTACGGCCACCTTCTCACAGGCTTTGTCAAAGATGCGATCCCACGGTATCAGACGATGCAGGGCAAGGTCGTTGAACGCCGTTTTGGCTGGGACTGTCATGGGCTACCGGCAGAGATGGCCGCTGAGAAGGAGCTCGGGGTCAGCGGTCGTGAAGAGGTCGAGCAGCTTGGGATAGATCGATTCAATGACCATTGCAGAGCATTAGTACAGCGCACTACTGACGACTGGTATCGCTACGTTACACGACAAGCACGCTGGGTTGACTTCGTTGACTCCTACAAGACCATGGACACCAGCTTCATGGAGTCGGTGATCTGGGCTTTCAAGCGACTCCATGATAAGGGTCTTGTCTACGAACACTACCGCGTGCTCCCCTACTGTTGGGAGTGCGAGACACCGTTGTCCAATTTCGAGACTCGTCAAGACGACTCCTATCGCCCTCGAATTGACCCAGCCATCACCGTCGCCTTCCAATTACCCGCTCACCAAGATGGAGCACGGCAAGGGTTTGAAGCGATCGTTGATGGGGAGCTACACCTCTTGGCATGGACGACAACTCCGTGGACGTTACCTTCGAACCTGGCGCTCGCAGTAAACCCGGAGTTCGAATACGTGCTCTTCTGCAACGGCGACGACCCGCGTGTCTTCGTGATGGCATCCGACCGGCTTGGCTCCTATCAGGACCGGTTTGAGGCTCCCCAGATTCTTGGCACGGTGCCCGGGGTGCGCCTATTGGGGCGCGAATTTGTGCCCTTATTTCCATTCTTCTCAGGCACACCAAACGCGTTTCGAGTCATAGAGGGCAGCTTCGTCACTATCGATGAAGGAACCGGCATCGTCCAGATGGCACCGGGCTTTGGCGAAGAGGACCAGCAGGCGTGCGAAGCCGCCTCCATCAAAGTTGTCTGTCCGGTTGACGAAAAGGGTCGTTACACCCACGAGGTCAGTTGGTACGAAGGCACCCAGGTCTTCGAGGCCAATGAGGCGATCAAAACCTACCTAGAAGAACACAATCTACTTATCGAAGCCAAGCCGTATGAACACAGCTACCCGCATTGTTGGCGCACAGACACCCCGCTGATCTATAAGGCTGTAAGTTCTTGGTTCGTCAACGTAACCGCCATCAAGGAGCGTCTACTCGAGCTCAATCAAGATATTGCATGGGTTCCAGAACACGTCAAGAACGGCGCCTTCGGCAAATGGTTGGAGGGCGCGCGCGATTGGTCGATCACCCGCAATCGCTACTGGGGTTCGCCGATTCCGGTATGGAAGAGCGATGACCCGAGGTATCCAAGAGTTGACGTATACGGGTCCCTTGACGAGATCGAAGCCGACTTTGGGGTGCGTCCCGACGATCTACATCGGCCGAGGATTGATGAGCTTGTGAGACCAAACCCTGACGACCCAACTGGTAACGCAATGATGCGTCGGGTGCCCGACGTCTTGGACTGTTGGTTCGAATCAGGTTCGATGCCCTTTGCTCAGCAGCACTACCCGTTCGAACACCGCGAGACCTTCGAAGCTAACTTCCCTGCAGACTTCATCGTCGAGTTCATCGGGCAAACTCGCGGATGGTTTTATACCCTGCATGTGCTCTCAGTCGGGCTATTCGACTCTCCTCCCTTCAAGCACTGCATGGCTCACGGCATCCTCCTCGGCAACGACGGGCGCAAGCTGTCTAAACGGCTGAAAAACTTCCCCGACCCTTGGGAGGTGTTTGAGGAGATCGGCGCCGATGCTATGCGATGGTTTCTCCTCTCCTCCTCGGTCCTAAGGGGGCAAGAGATGCTGTTGGAGCGTCAAGCTATGGTGGACACAGTCAAGCGGGTAATCAACCCAATCTGGAACGCATTCTCCTTCTTGACGCTATACGCAGAGGCCGACGGCATAAGAGGTCGCTTTGACGCCAACTCCGAACATCTCCTCGATCGTTATATCCTCGCAAAGAGCCATCAGCTGACTCAAGAGGTCACCGAAGCCCTCGATAACTTCGACTTGTCGCGAGCCACAGGTCGCATCGAGGACTTCCTCGACGCACTCAACAACTGGTATATTCGGCGCAGCCGCGATCGCTTCTGGGCTGCCAAGGGCAGCGCGGAGGACATCGACCTCTCCAAACAGCTCGCCTACGACACCTTGCACACCGTGCTGGAGAACCTCTCAACGCTGACCGCACCCCTTTTGCCAATGTTGAGTGAATATCTCTACCGCACCTTAACTGGAGAACGCAGCGTGCATCTCGCTGACTGGCCCTCCCCTGATCGACTTGGAGCGAAGGACTCCAAGCTCGTCGAGGAGATGGAACTGGTACGCGAGATCTGCTCACAAGTTCATAGCATCAGAAAAGCAACCGGTAATCGTGCACGGCTACCGCTACGCTCAGTTACGGTAGCAAGTTTGACACCACTCGACCTTACGCCATATCTTGACCTAATCGAAGCCGAGACCAACGTTAAAACGGTGCTCATCACCGATGACTTCGATCGCTTTGCCCATCAACGACTCTCGGTCAACCCAGCGACTCTCGGTCCACGCATCGGAGCAGCTACCCAGCAGGTGATTCGTGCGATCAGAGAGGGTGAATACACTATGGAGGATGGCCAGCCGGTCGTGGCTGGAGTTCGCCTGGAGGCCGGCGAATACTCGCTCACCCTTGAGGCTGTAGACCCCAGATCCATGCGCGTGCTCAGCGATCGCTCCACCGTAGTGGCACTCGATCTAACGACGGACGAGGCTCTTGAGCTCGAAGGACTTGCTCGTGATCTAATACGCGCGATTC
>DAHZQE010000400.1:0-3162 GCA_027409005.1 Ferrimicrobium sp.
CCATGCATCTTGTTAGTATATGCAATCCACCACAAGTACAACCAGTCGGTATACAATTGATGATTTGCCATCAACACCAACCGATGCGGGAAAAAGACTACATCTTGGAATACTTCTACAAGTTCAGCCACTTTCCTGCCATGCCTCCTACGGAAGCTTTGCAGGCTGTCGCCGGCAAGAAGGATACAAACCATGCCAAGTGGATCACGACCGAAGTCAAAGGAGGCGGCTGGGATGAGTTTCTGAGCATCTTCGGCCCCATCACTACCGCAGCCGGCGCATTAAGCACGATGGACATGACCGAGCCCATCAACTTTGACAAAATGCTGTACAAAGTTGCACAACAACAGCAGCTCAATTTGATGAACCTTGATAAACTGCCGATTGGGTCGACGAGTCAAGAAGCGATCCGCAATGCGCTCAAGGCTGCCAATGCGAAGAAGGCGCTTCCAAAGTCCGTCTTGGACAAGCTGCTACAAGTAGCACCGCAAACGCAGGAGCAAATGAAGCAAGTGCTGGCAACGTCTGGCGATCCAGAGGTGGCCAAGAAAGTGTCAAAAGCCAAGTCAACAGTTTCCTCGCCGGCGCGGCAGAATGCGATAAGAGCCGCTCAGCAAGTACAGAGCATGAGCGTAAAAGGCACGGCACCAGCGCGAAAAGCTCAAAGCGTTTCATCCATACCTGTTGGCGGTGAAGCGTCAAACACTCGACGTCGACCAAATTTATCGAGCCCAGCAGCGACGGTGCAAAAGGCCATGCCTTTGGCGAACATGCAAGCGATGGTCACTCGACCAATCAGCACAATGGCTGTACAGACCGCGGCCTCAACTGTCCGAAAAGCAGCAGCGCAGAGGACAGAGCAAAAGGGTGCCGCTTTGCCTGGGCAAGCTCCTCCAAAGCCGAAGGCTATGATGGGAGGTGGAAAGCAACTGAATGGAAGTGCCGTGAAGACTGCGCGGCCTGAGATGTCGAGAAAGCCTTCGCCTTTGACTGCTGCGAATTTGGCGGCCGCGTCCAAGAGGGCTCCAGCTGGGCACAGGCCGTTGGGGACGCAGAAGTATGTTGATGGGAAGAAGGTTGAATACATGTAAATTCAGGTATCACTTCTCTACTGTTACCCCCGTTGAATAAGATTCCTCTATCGTTCATCGGCACAGTGGAAGAGTCCCTCTCCAGCATGGTCAATATCTGTTGTTCGTAGAGGCTGCCAAGGGTACGCTCCAACCTCAACAGTTCAAGTTCAGGGTCGAAGCAGGGATGTGCTTTCTGCATCCCTGCGTGTGATCGCAGTGGCTTGTGGCGGCGCATGTTGCAATCCAACGTCATCGTTCACGGCTCCCTCTCATTGCGTTTCTAGAATCTGGCGATCGCCCAGAATGGCCGTTGCCACCATTTCACCTAATGAACCTTTGACAATAGGTTGTATAGCTGGCGGGACAATCCCCCGTTACATCTCCTGCTCACCAAGTCCTCTCAGCAAGGTTCAATCACCGTTGTCACGATACGAAGATGGCCTTCATCGTCGACTACGCTAAGAATTGGGCCCTCGACACCGCTGGTGGCTACCTCAAGACAGGCCTCCAAGCAGGAGGGACGCTTGCAGGTAACACTGTGGGAGGAATCGGTAGTACTATCGAGAACTCCGGACGAGCGTTTGGAGAAGGTAGTAAGTCTCGAGCTCAACCCCTTTTCTCTGTTGTGACACTATCGATGCATTACTTCCATCTCTCAAGCACAGTGTGCCAACGCTAACGCAACCCGACAGCTGTCGGCGGCGCTATCAAAGGCGTGGGCGGTTCCATCAACAATTACGGCGATGGCGTCCGGAATGTGTTCGCGGCCGACGGTCCAGTCAGCGGCGCACAGAAGACGGCCGTCAAGCCCTCCGCGCCAGTGAAGAAGCCCGCGCCTGGACCTAAAGCACTGCCAGCTTCAAGCGGCGCACCTAAATCTCTCCCCGCCGCCGGTGGCAAGCCCAAGGCACCACCTGCGCCGTCCGCAAAGTCTGCAGCAAGCCCAAGACCGCCTGCACCGCTGCCTTCCTCGAAGGCTCCCTCAACAGTCGGTGGCCCCAGACCGCCAGCGAGCAACAAGCTTCCGGACGGTAAAGTGCGGATCAGCCCAGAGAGCCGACCGAAGCCGAACGCGAATATGGCGAAGCCGACTGCGCACCCGCCGATGCCTGTAGGCAGTGGTGCCCAACCGAAACCACGATCGAATGCCGCGACAGGTCCGAAGCCTGGGAAGCCGTTACCGAATGGCAAAGTGCGCATATCGCCTGAGAGTCGACCAAAGCCTGCCATTAAGGCATAATTGTTTTCAAGGTCTGTCTTTTTTCAGCTTCTAGCCTTCTGTATCTTTAGCAAATCGAAACGTTCAATCACTTGGCAAAGTCGCTCGTTCTTGCTCTTCAGTCAACGTCGCAGGCGCTCCTGCATTCGACAAGCCCACATCTGATACTTCCCGTCCCTACGATCGGTCGAGGGAGCCGCTGCCGGGTGGCAGGCCGAAGACCGGGATCCTGCAATATGGACAGAAGGACTCATTCTCGAGCGAGTAGAGGTTTTTCGGGCGTCCCACCCAGGCTGGTCCACCTTGCCAGTTGTCGCGCTCCTCGCGCCCTTCTGGTGTTGAGTAGCACGGTCTTTGGCGGAGGCGATTAATTTCCTGAACCAGGCGTTGCTGGTCCGTGTTGGTGGAGGATTTGGAACTCAAAGATGACTAGGGCATCTTTGAAGTCTTTCGAGTCGTTGGCACTAGTTGTAAGCTGTGTCTTCAAACTACCGCTATTCATACCGCATTGGCGGCACACTGTAAAAGGCCCAGATAGACATCGTGTTGAGTGGGATCGAGTCCAACGCAGATTGCACGATTGGGTTCTACTGATCGTAGCTCTCCCTAGCCATGGCCAAAAGTTGCTGCTTGTCTTGCCACAAGGCGTCCCATTCAGCTCTCGTTCGATGATGGGTCCGATACTGTGTGCCTCCAAGCATCTCGCTCGCATTAGAATTCTATGCCGCCATGATAAAGGCGCCAGCCGGGCCATGGATCTGTACCGGCGTTTTGTAGGGCACAAACGGGAAAGCAATCCCCGAGGTAGGAAATACGCAAATAAGGGCGATGATGTTACTGAAAGTCGTCTTCGTGCCAGGATGAACGTAC
>DAHZQE010000401.1:0-4724 GCA_027409005.1 Ferrimicrobium sp.
CTACGTTATAGGAGGACAGTTTGCTGGAGCAATCGAGCTTGGTCTGGGACTTTGTCTTGTCAGATCGCTTTGCGCAACGCTCCGATCAGTTGCACGAACGCGTCGGTATTGAATGCTGACGGGCACGATGGTTGTCGGAAGCAAAGGCAGCAAGATGGTGGAGGAGCATGTGGCGGTGCTCCACGGGATCTCCCGCCTCCACAAGGCCCATGGATAGAGGCCGATGAACTTGAAGTTGACTTCAACTCTTCTGCCTGCCCCTATCCACCTACACAGTAATATGTTGGCGACGAACGTCGACAGCTTGGCATCGAGCAATCGTATCGCGACCTGTTGAGCCATATCGTGCAAGTTATAGCGCCGTTGCCATCGAACGGTACCACTCGAAACTTCACACCACTCGTATGCATCAACGCTGCCGGGCGGGAGCCGCATCGGGTACAGATCTAGGACTTACGCGGCCATGAGGCGGAGTTCGGACTCGATACGCATGGATTTCAATTCGTGGGGAGTCACGGTATTAATAGCGAAGTTGCAACACTGATTGACGACACCGGGAAGGAGGTGTGTCGACAGACCGCTAAAGTGATGTCGACGGCCATTGACAGCAATATTGACCATGCGATGGCTTTCGGGTACGCTCGAATGGCATCGCGGATTGTAAGGCTTTGCTCCTTGTCGGTGGCAATATGAGCG
Source organism: Ferrimicrobium sp. (assembly GCA_027409005.1). GTDB lineage: Bacteria > Actinomycetota > Acidimicrobiia > Acidimicrobiales > Acidimicrobiaceae > Ferrimicrobium. The sequence goes on from DAHZQE010000401.1 coordinate 697, forward strand.
TCGCCATAGTCTTTGGGGTTCTTGCCGGCAGCACGGCCAAGTTGCAGACTCTCTGGAGCTGCAGACTCTCTGGCGGCTTGTGGTCCTTTGTTGCCATGCTAGCGGGGTTTATCTTCTCAATGGGTGGATGTGCTGGCAGTCAATGGGGCAAATTGGATGTCTCCCGCAATGGCGTTTCGGTGAGATGGCTGATAGTGTCGCGGCGAAAGAATGAAAGTCGGGACGGTGACAGTGTATTCAGCGGCATCGTCGAAACATGATAGACACGATAGTACATCAAGATACCTAGTTGGGACTCTCGGACGCATAGCGTTTGCGCTTAGACAAGGGAGGGGTTGCCGTCCCGCTACTGGCCTCGAAGCTAGCAGGCGGGCAGGTACAGATCTTACCTTCGTGGGCATTATTTGTGACCCCGGCCCGGTATTGGTGTATACCATTTCCTTGGTCATGTATAAAATAAGTTGAAGTCGACACGACAATTCAGTAGGAGACAAAGTACTTCGCCAGAGCATGGCTGGGTTGTTGTCGTGAGGAGAGACTCATGCCAAGAACTCCGAACTCCGCGACAGCGTCAAAGCTGTTGTCAACTTCAATCCTTCGATTTGCACCCGTCGTCCGCGTGTCCTGCATTGTGGATGCCTGAACCATGTTCCATGGGACTATATAGTCTTGTCCTGGCCACAATTTCGCCGATCGCAACTTGCACTGGGCTTCCTCGATCCGCAGACATGCCATGTCTCGACTCCGCTCGCTGCCGAAGGAGAGAAGCTTGGCCCCCAATGCGCGGCGCGAACTTGCCCGATAACGAGCGGCACTCATTGGAACTCCGGCCGAAGCCCTGCTGGATAGGGCGATAGCGGCAACTGACCGGCAGAGCCTTTTCCTAGGTTACGACGCGTGCTATATGGCGGCTGCAAGCGAAGCTTCGGATGGGTTGGACCCAAGGAATCCATTGGCCGACCATGGCTTGACCCCGCTTAGAGAGCAGCTGTCGCTGCAGGGCAATCGCTCAGTCCGACTGCTCACCAAGCTTCTTTTGTGGTTGCCTGCGCGAGAACGAGCGAAGATACCGCTTGTTGATCGATGGCGCAAGCGTAAATGAGAGGTCTTAAACAGCCTTGACGTCCCGAAAGGTGGTCTGGTTCCTTTCGCGACGTTTTAGAAGCGTGATATTCTGCTTTGCAGCGAAACACTAGTCCCACGGGGTCGACCTTGAGATCTTTCACAATGTCGAACTCTGGGGTCTACGAAGATGAGATCGAATCGCTCCCAGATACCGAGTCTCAGTCGGACAACGAGTCCCTTTATATTGATTCACCGTCAGATGGATATTTTGCTCCCCGTTATCATCCACAAGAAACGTTTGTTGAAATCTCATCCATCCGGGCGGAATCGGACGACAAGGCAAGAGAAGCTGCCCAAGAGAGATCACGCGAAGTAGAGACATCGACCGCTTCACGTACTTCACCTAGAGCGTCATTGCGATCACCGGTATGGGCGACGGAATCAACACCATTGCTGGACGCGGGCCCAGCACCGCCAGATTATGCTGCAGCGACGGCTGGGCGAAGGACGGATCAAAACGTAGCGTCAAGTGGACGCTAGCAATCATCAGTGGCTGATGTCGTGTTGAGTATCGCGGATAGACTGTCAGGACTATCAGGGGAGAGGGAGCCACGAGAGGTGCTCCAGCACACACCGCAACCCCCGCGGCGAAGATCCGCACGGCATCCCTCCCGCAGCACGCCCGTGTCACGAACAAGTTACGGCAGCATTGACAGCGGTGAGATTGATTTGGGGGACGCCGCTGATCCAGCCGATTCACCACATCCGTCTTATGAAGAACGTGAATGGCCGTTTGGAGAGCGACACAATCCTTTTGGAAGTGGCTTCCCTTTCATCAATGGCAACAACGCATTCGGACAAAACTTCCCTTTCACAAGCAATTATGCACCGTTCAATTTCATGCGTCAACCGCAGCAGATGGGCGACCAGCTGCCAGCCACAGCACAGGAGGAGCAACAACACGGCGATCAAACGCCACTACCCCGATGGCGAAACGATACGAAGAAGCCCAGACGTAGATTCTTGAGAAGGTGCTGCAGGCCTTTTGTGACGATCAGCGTGCTTCTCGCGATCACACTTTTGTTCATGGCTCTTCTGATGTATCATCTGGCAAACAATTCGAGCGAGGTGCATGTGCCTGAGGATCACGGAGACGATGGAAGTCACGGCAACGACGGCAGCACTCCGAAAGGTAGGCCAAACACAGCGAGCCGTGCGTACGGCCTTACGCACCCACTAGCCTGCCTTTCCAGGAGAAAATGCTAACAATGTTTTTAGAACCAGTCCCATGGCCCTCACCAACTGTACCCGCTGGACCAGAGATCACTCATCCGAGAGATTCAGTCTGTCCGCTACGATACTACTCCGAGGCAGGCTACGGCACCATCCACTCACAGACATTTTCATTCCTGGAAGACCTATCATCGGCTGCGTATGCGCTACGCGGCACGGTTTGGCTCGCCCCAGCTCCAGCTGAGCAGAAAGTGCCGCTTCGCGTGGGGTGGAGTTTCGCGGCTAGTGAGGACTTAGACACCATGGGACTCCGAACAAGGCTGTCAAGGGATAGGCTGGAGCTATTAGGGCCGGAACCCGGTCACGCTCGTTCAAAGGTGTCGTGCTTGAGTGTGGCTGTCAGTCTGTCCATCAAAGATGATACCGTGCTGGAGTACTTGAACCTCTCGACTACTGCTGCGGACATCAGAGCAGTCGCTTCGTCGTCTGAGTTTACGCGAGCAGCAGAGACATGGAATATTAGCTCGACCCATATTGAGACACGCTCCGGCAATATACGCTTACCCTACTGGAATTCCAGAGAGACGGTCATCAAATCTCACTCTGGCTCCGTATCCGGCGACTACGACCTCCGCGATCTCCTCGCAATTTCGTCCTGGAGCGGCTCTGTAAGCATCAGTGTACACCCAGACGCCGCTGACAAAGAAAGACCCCGCCCGGCAAATCTCCGAGTGGACTCACACTCCGGCAGCGTGAAAGTCAACACCAACATCGTCGAACCTCCCGACCGTGATTACCGCACCAAAATCCTCACAGACTCAGCTTCCATCTCCGGCACCTACCTCTTCAGCACCTCTGCCTCCTTCAAGTCCTCCTCGGGCTCCATTACCGCCGACCTGCTCCCTCTCATCAGCGACTATACATCTGCCGCCCTCTACACAGAAGGCGGGTCGTCATCCACCAATCTCCACCTCCTCTCCCCACTCCGGGCCTCGAACGCTTTGAGCTACATGCTTGATTCCTCCCACGTCTCAGGCTCGGGATCGCTTAACATCGAGTACCCGAATGAGTGGGAAGGCACGATCGAGGGCAAGACGGGGAGTGGGAGTATCAATCTGGTTGGAGAGGATTTGAAGGTACATTATGCTACTGATCATCAGATATTGGCTAGGAAGGGGAAGGGTGCCAGTGAGTTTCGATTTAGAACCGGGAGTGGAAGTGCAAATTTGAGGTTTGGTAGGAAGACAGGGGGCGCGTCAGGGGTTGACAGGGACGGAAAGGAACAGTCTGGTTGTAGCTGGATGGACTGGGTCTGGTGGAGATGCTGAGTGACGGGAGGGTGTGGTAGTGTTTGTACGCGTGCATCGTCGATGCTCGGCAGTGACTGAGGTGCACGACGGCGTCGAACGCCATCCGCCATACATATTTCTGGCTTCACCAGTCGCCGTATGGCTGAATCTATCACAAGACGTCCGTGCATTGCCTTCTCCCACAGTCAAGACTTTGGCTGAAGGTGTGCCCAGTGCTCAGCTAGGAGCAGGAAGTATGGCGCGACCAGTTTGAAAGAGAGTCCAGCCTCGTTCCGATGCCAAGGAGGTCAGTCCAGCTTCAGCTTTACTTGCGACTTAAACTTTCCGACTGACATACCTCGAAGTATCGTCCTAGGCACACAGAGCTGCAATAGCTATCTTCGACCTTCCGGCCATGCTCCAAAGCCCAGAGATGGCGCC
>DAHZQE010000406.1:0-2773 GCA_027409005.1 Ferrimicrobium sp.
CCTCTGCAGTGGGTCATCGCGCTCGTCTAACCTGGTGGTTCCCGCGTGGTTTGGCGTACCGGTCAAGGTGGTCGACCAACGCCCATGTGGCCATATAAAGCTCGCCAGTCCGATCGGGGCATCTAAATCGATGAGCTGGTGGCCCTGTTCTATATGGAGTTCAATGAAGCTTCCAATGCGCGAAAGCGCACGATCGTCACGCCCAAGACTCGTCGGATCTACTCCCGTGGCGCTGACGACGTCTACAAAGGGGGTCCCGTCGTAGTCGATCAGCTGGCTGAGACGTTCGTAGGTGGTCTCGCCAGTCAAAACTCGTGATCCCAGGCACGCAACCCCAAAGCGAGCCCCCTCCTCGTCGATGAAGTTAGCCACACCAACCGCACTTCGTGGCTGAAAGCCGTCACCGATCAGTTCCGCTATTGCCGATAGTGCCGATAGCACTCCAAGCGGACCATCGTAAGCCCCGCCTGATGGCACCGAATCGAGATGCGATCCAAGTACTAGGTTATGCTCAGGATCGCTGTCTGGATCCCCCCACCAAGCCCACTGATTGTTAGCGGCATCAACACCGACCTCGAGCCCTAGCTCCTCCGCAGTTTGTGCAAAGAATGCACGAAGTTGGAGATCTGTCTCGGTGTAGGCAAATCTGTTGTAACCTCCGGTTGCCTGGTCGCGACCAATCTCTGCGATTTGGATCAAGAGCTGGTCGAGACGTTTCGATGCGTTCATTCCTGCCTTTCAAGATCTCATAGGTAATGGTAGGTTCTCACGCGCTTACCAAAGGCCCCCATCGGTGGCTCTATGAGCGAGGGGTCGGTATCAGCGATAGCCTCCACGACGACCGACAGCATGAAGATTTCAGCGACGTGCATATCGTCGAGTTGGCAATACTAACTTCGGGGCTCAATAGGTCGTTCTGAACGGCCTCTTGAGCCCGCCCTTACAGGCTGGGCTTGCGCTCCCGTTCGATCAAAGCGAGCCTGAGCCCCCTCGTGCCAAAATTGCAAGCTCTCCAACCGGGCCGAGGTCGGCGCCGAACTAGCCAAGGACACAGCCATTCAATTGCGCACGGAGCGTCGCGGCGCAGCAACGTTGTTACGACTGTGGTGAGCGAAGCTGTAATCGACAAGATCCACTGCGGTCGATTCGAATGCCAGCTCGAGGAGAACGAAAACCACATTCTCGAACTTTTGCAAGATCCACTCCTGGATGAAGATGGCTCCAGACAACGATAATGTCATCTACGCCATCGCTGTAGTGGCGCGCGCTGGCTCGATCGAGCGCATCTTGTCATCGGCTGGCACCGCGTAAAACTCAGTTAGAACCACACCGGGATCGAGCTGGATCCCAGACGGCGGCTGATCATCGCACGCCACCACGGGCTTGTAGAGAAGTCAAGAGTCGGCAGATTCGTCTCCGGAAACCGTAATAATGGGGTTTAATCGAGGCAGAGCCGCCAACGAGATGACCGCTCCGAGCAGACAGGCTACTCCGAACAACAGAATGCCTGCACCTGGTCCAGCAAGCGTGACCAAGATGGCATACCCGGTCACCCCCAGAATACCGCCGAGCCGTCCTGCCGCTTGAGACAGTCCTTGACTGGTAGCACGAATCTCCGGAGCCGCGTACTCGGATGGCGAGATGACCGTCGTCTTGTCGGGGCCCGCAGCCCCAAAAAAGTAGCCAGCAGCCAGAAGCAACCCGATGATGAGTGGTGAGAGATGGATGTTGTATAACAAGGCAAAGCCAAGTAGGCACAGGGGAACCGCTCTGCCAAGAAATCCAGTGACCTGGAGCCTTCGCCTACTCACGCGATCGATCAGCAGCACGGCAACCAATGACGCGGGAATGGTGACGACTTTGACCAGGACTGCGTCTAATGCACCAGAGCTCGCTGACGTCTCGAGAATCGTAACGAGAAGGAGTGGGAGTACCAACCCAACACCCTGATCAGTCAGCTGATAGAGGAGGGTGGCCAGCGCCTGCGCACCAAGGCGTTCATGCTTGAGTGCGACGGTGGCTCTCCTTCTGAGCTGCCTCAGAGTCAACGGAGTCAGCTCAGACCAACTCGGAGCCTCGATCAGTCGACTTCGGAACAGAAGGAGCGGGAGTGCAAGCAACACAGATGAACCCAATAGGACTCGCCAACCTAGAGCACCCACATCAGCAAGGACCATCCCTCCAACGCCGTAGGCAGCCAAGGTTCCAAAATTTGCACCAAACAGAATCCACGCCATCGAACGCCCCTTGTTGCTTGATCCATTGTTATTCGATGTGGCCGCATCGGTGACAAACGGGAAAACCACCGCAAAGTCGATGCCGACCGCAACGCCAGTTGCCAGTCGTGCAACCGCCAGGAGAGCGAAATCTGGTGAAAACGCGGCCATAACTGCGGAAGCCATAAACAGGAGGACGTCCCATAGGATGATGGCGCGACGACCAATACGATCCGCAAGAAAGCCAGCTGTGAGCGACCCGATGAGCATTCCCAACAACGTAACCGTCCCCAGTGAAGCGACTACGCCAGAGGAGAGGTGCCACTGGGTCCGAATCGGTGCAAGCGCGACAGAGATGACGGCAAGGTCGTAGCTTCCAAGAACGATACCGGCACCGGCGATAGGTATGGCCCTCGAAGCTCTAGTCGCAGATCGCTTCCACATTAACATCAGCCTAAGCGTGCTAACTACAAGCCGCTGAACAAATCGCGTGTCTGCCACCGTTGCTCCCGAATGACTTTGAGTGCGCATGTCACTCGCGTCCGCTCCGAAATACA
>DAHZQE010000408.1:0-3348 GCA_027409005.1 Ferrimicrobium sp.
GCGTGATGGCGCCGAGAGTGAACATCAAGTACCGCCAACCCATGTTGCTGGCTCTCGTGCAGCAAGCGACTCCTGCAGCCACGTTGTTGCATGAGGGCAGTGGGTCCGTCTCGCTGAAGTTTGGGCTGCAGGAATACACGGGAATGAAGCCGTACGCGATCGCACTGCAAATGACCACTCCGATGGGTTGGAAAATTGACAACAGGGCCAAGAGAAAACGTCGGTTCTGCGGAATGAATTCGAGGCAGATAGTTGTGTCGATCGGAATGTTGCCGCCAATTCCGAATCCTGTGAAGGCCGTCACGACCAGAAAGGCATTGTAGGTGTTGCAGCCGCCTAGACCAAGCCCGAACGCTGCCGAGATCAAACAGGTGAGGTTGAAAGCCCAGCGACGCCCGACAACATCAACCAGCACACCCCACACGAATGCTCCCGCCGTGAGACCGGATGAGAAGGCAACCTAGCATGTAAATCAGCACACCAGTCTTCTCTCAAAGGGCGAAACTGAAGTCCAGGTCAGAGTACCAACCGAGATGTTGCCCGACTGGCTGGGCGGGAAACCCAACTCTTGCTCCAGCGGGCTCAGCACCAGACCAAAGGCTTGCGCCCATAGCAGATCGAGCATATACCCGAAGCCGCACAAGCCCCAGATATACCACTGGTAGCGGCCCATGCCATTTTGGTCGATTTCGCGGTTGATCAGCACGCACTTCTTCTCGTACAGAGTGAGGCCCTCCATCTCCTCTGGCGCAATGCCTGCGAGAGAGGCACCGCGAACGACCTCATCAGAGGGCGAGCGCTGGCCATCATCGTCGCCATCGTGCTTCTTGTCCATATCTGCTTCGCTCGGACGATAGGAGGAGGTGCTTCAACGGTTTGGAGTTCGGAGAAAAGCAAGTGCGACCCAGGCGGAATGTGAAGCTGTTGCATCAAGGCAGGCGCAAAGGACGACAGCCGAGGTTACCTATGTATTGGCCCTACCTTCCAAGACTAGACAGGCCCTGCATGCAGACCGCATGCAATGGAGACTGGAGGCCTTTTCTCTTGTGCCACCGATGCTACGCTGAGAGCCCGCGAGGCTAACTTCCCGTCGTGTGTTGTTCTCGCGTGCGCTGCTGCACCATGGGCGTGCGGCTCTCACGTCACCACTGCCCGGTCTGCACGCTAGCGCGGAGATCGGCAACGGTCGATGCTGTATGTGGCTAGGATCATCTGGGAGCAGATCTGCGCTCGGGTGTCAGAAGGGCAGCCTTGCGCTCTGTGCCGCAGCATGATCGTCGCCTCGAATGTTATTGCTCGTCGATAAATCGGAAGCGGCGAGCTCAGGCAAGTTGGGATGCGATGTTGCGTGCACACAATACCAAGGCTTCATCTGCGCGCCGCAAGAGCTGAGGCGGCCAAGGGCGGCTTAGATAAGGTTCATCTCATCGAGCTTGCCCCGCTCTTTTTGGCCGGTCAGACCGAAAACCAAGGAAAGACCTCTACTTCGAGGATAACAGAACCAACCCACCTGGCGGCAAGCAAGCTGCTTGAGTGGATGACTCCACAATCGAGAGAGATTTTCGTCCGTTCAAGTATTTGGACATGTGCGTCCGTGCCTATCGTGACTTCATATACCACGAACTCTTCTACCCTATCAACCTCGGTCCTCTACTGCAGCTCATCAACAAATAGCTGCCTCATCTTATCATAGTTAGGTGTCCCCAGGCCCGTCACCGGGTCCCAACCCGGCGCAGTGGTGAAGCCGGAGCTGCCGCAGTTGGGGTTCGACCCATTGACAATATCGTTGAGCACGTATGGGTGCTCGTACAGCGTTGGATTAATGAATCCGATCGGACCCTTGCCCCTCTGTGTCCGCTCCTCGTTCAAAAGCGTAACGACCGAGCCGAAGATGGGCGAGGCGAGACTAGTGCCGAACCAGTTGTTCAGGGTGAGATTGTTATATGCCAGCAAGAAGGCTCCGTTGGCCGAGACATCTGGGTAGCCACGACCGGCGCGGTTGTAAACACCACCGTTTTCGCCGATGTTGGTGGCATCGGCATTCACCACGTAGTACGGCACGTCGGGGGAATAGTTCGCCAGGTAGTTTTTGACAGCGGCCGCCTGGTCTGGAGGACATAGTCAGCATAGGAGGGCATCATGAACTTGGCAGATGACCTACAGGATGGCGGGGTGAAGTAGTTTGAGAAGCCACCGCCGCTACCAAAAAAGGCAAGCGGAGGGTCATTTGGTAGGCCGTTGGCAACGCGGAGGGCATTAAGGTCAACAGAGCCAGCACTCTCCCGGTCGAGGATGGTCTGGTTGGGATAATAGCGGGTCTGTCCAACGGTGGTGATGTATGGGCAGCCAGAAGGATAGTCTGGGTTGTAGATCGTACCATTGAGGCAGCCGTAGGCATCGCCATTGCTACCAGGGAAGCTGGCAACGCCATAATCGCCGGAGGCCACGAAGATGGAGTGGCCCTGAAGACCGAGCTTCATGAATTCGTTGCACTGGCGTTCGACGTAGTTCTTTGGGAGGTAAATCTCCGCCTCGCCATAGGAGATCGACAGCACGCGAGTAAGGCTGTAGATACCACACTCAAGTTGACCCTTGTAGCCGTTGGTGTAATTCGTATCTGGATACTGGGCGTCAATGCCAGGGCTGTCGCCCGTGATGCCATACGCAGTGTAGTTGCAGTAGCTACCATCGACAGAGTCCAAGAAGGTATTCAGGAATCCAGAAACGTTCGTCTCACCAGATGAGTTCGGCAGGTCATCGACTTGGTAGAGTGTTACGGTCTGAGGATAGATCAACGAGTAGCTCAGATCCAAGTCGATGTCCGATTCACCGCCATTACGGACACTTCCAGGAGACACTGGCGCGGTACCGCCGTCCACGGACTTGACGTCAGGGGTAGTGCCTTGCGGGACCCAAGGTGCGAAGCTCGCAAAAAAGAGATCGATGTCCTGTTGAGAGAAGGCGTCATACGTTTCGTACAGGCCCATGATGTTCTCCGGCTGGGCGTAATGGATGGTAGGAATGTGATACATGGCCTTCAAGCATGTCGGGGTCATGTTGAGCGCGCAGCTTCGGAGCTCTGGCGCCAGACGTGGGGCCATGGCCACGGTCATCCACCTGGCGGACCTGGATGGTGGCCCGGTCCTGGACACGCCCCTCACAATCCGCACTGTAAGTCCACACAATTACCTCTGGAGTGCAACAATAAGTACTAATAGCGTCTCTGTTTCAGGGCAACCACCTTCTGGCCACGGTCTGCCGCCAGAGCTCCGAAGCTGCGCGCTCAACATGACCCCGACATGCTTGAAGGCCATGTATCACATTCCTACCATCCATTACGCCCAGCCG
>DAHZQE010000419.1:0-4044 GCA_027409005.1 Ferrimicrobium sp.
TGATTGATGGTAGCGCTCGTAGTACCACTGGTGCTCTGATTGGTGGTCGATTGGTTCTGGGTGGAGCTCGCGGATTGTGAAGTATTCGCGGTTACATCGGTAGCCTCGATAAGCGCATGTGCATTTGCATGTACAATTGCAACCGTGCCAAGACCTCCAGTGAGGAATAGTGATGCGGCGACGAGGCTCTTTCCGGAGATAAAGCTTATTAACATAACGTTCTCCTTTCTGTCCTTGCGGACTTTGTCTGTGCCATTCGTCCCGCGCGGGAGTCTGTAGAGGGAAGCGTGCAAGCGGGCCGATCCGTTACAGATAGTGGGAAGCTTTCTGATTTTGCTTGCATCGGTAGTGGTCGATGACATCCACAGTGCAACCGGAGGCAGATTGCGGTGGGCGAGCGGTCTCGGGAATGTGTGAGCCATTGAGGTCGTGATCGGGCTCCAGAGGAGGGCCAGCATCGCTTCACTGTCTATTGAACTGCGCACTGATGTGTCATCCTGGGTTTCTTGTCCTGACAAGACCGGATGAGGCGATAGTCGGTGCAATAGGGAGTGTGGATGCTGGTGAATGACCAGAGCATTCGGTGGTCTTGCTGTAGCTCGGGCGGATGGGCACCACGCCCGAGCGCGGGCGAACTTATGTGCTAGATACTGACGGATATCGTTGCCCGACTCACCCCAACTCCTTCTGGTCTTGAATGGTTATCAGGAGTTGAAGCCGATATTGTTGCTACATGAGTCTCGATACCGAAGCCGTTGTCACTAGCGCCGCTAAAGAGCCATTCGCTGTTATGGCCAAGCCCACCGGGCCAATTTGTAACCTCGGCTGCGACTACTGCTATTACCTCGAGAAGACTGAGTTGTTCGGCTCGCAAGAGCGCTTTCGAGCCTCTGAGTCGGTGATAGAGACCTATATTCGCACCAATATCGAAAGTAGTGTCGGTCCGTATGTTCAGTTTTCTTGGCATGGAGGTGAACCGACGTTAGCTGGAATCGATTTCTATAGGCGGATAGTAGCGCTCCAGCAGCGCTACCTGCCAGCAGGCTGGAGCGCACTCAACAATATTCAAACCAATGGAACTCTGCTCAATGACCGCTGGGCTGAGTTCTTGGCGGCTAACCAATTTACGGTGGGGATAAGTATTGACGGACCAGCTTATTTACACGATTCTCTTCGAAGGGATAAGTCTGGATGTGGTAGTCATGTGCGGGTGATGCGTGGCTTGCACGTCCTAAGGGCTCATGGCATAGAGCCGGATGTGTTATGTACGGTCAACTCGGCTACAGTACAGCATCCACTCGCGATCTACCGTTTCTTTCGTGAGCAAAATGTCAGCTGGTTACAGTTTTTGCCGGTCGTTCGACGGGCCGCCGATGGTGGAGCAGATGCGTTGTCTGTCGACCCGGAGGCTTTGGGGGATTTTCTCTGTACGATTTTCGACGAGTGGATACGACACGATGTTGGGCGAGTTGGGGTGCAGAATTTCCTGGAGAGCCTTCTTGTCTGGTCAGGACAGGAGGCGCATCTATGCGTGATGGCTGAGACCTGTGGCAGAGTGTTGGCGATGGAGCATGATGGCAGCGTGTACTCGTGCGATCATTTCGTCGACGAGCAGCACCGTCTGGGACGAGTCGATGACGGACTGGCGGCGCTGCTTGAATCGCCATCCCAGCGCGCATTTGGTACCTTCAAACGGGATGGACTCCCCTCGATCTGCAGGGAGTGTCCAGTTAGGTTCGTCTGCAATGGTGGATGTCCAAAGGATCGATTTGCAGTCGCACCCAATGGCGAGGACGGTCTCAACTATCTCTGCGGTGGATATCGTCGGTTCTATGAACACATCGATTCCTACATGAGACGGATGGTAGCCTTAGCCGCCCGGAGGCTCCCTGTTACGCAAATCATGGCCCAAGTTGCAGCACTTGACAACGGAGAACCGGTCATTTGGCCGGATGTCGGCCGAAACGATCCATGTGGATGTGGGAGTGGGAGGAAATACAAGCATTGTTGTCTGCGTGGAGCATCTTCTGCTCCAGGGTCGTCTTAACAATAAGAGAATGGGCGACGCATACTTGGTCAACCATTAGAGCGCCATCGTGCACGTACTTATGCGGGTTGTATCGTCGAGTTGCGGCTATCAACTGGGATTGAGAGACAAGGAGTGCCGATTCTACTTGTGGGGATTGCGCGGCATGTGTTCCACGTGGAGATGGCGGCATTGACTGGCTATCGATTTAGGAACTCCTTGCTCTGAAGTTTTGATTGCAGTACAGCTGTGTCATGATGTCAATCTTGATTGAGTTGGCAGGGGGCGTTCTGCATTTCATTAACGCATCCTTGGCTCTAACAGGGAGTAGGGCGATTTCTTATACCCTATGGGGTAAACTGGAAAGATGGCAAAAATTGCATTTTGGATAACAGCTGGCCCTGATCAAGCAGACAAGGCTCTGTCGGGTCTTCGACTTGCACAACGCCTACGGGCGAATCGCGCCCAAGATACTCGGGTTTACCTTTTCGGACCAGGCGTTGCACTAGGTGAGTCCTCCATTCCTGCGGTAGTAGCAGTACTCGAAGATCTCCGCAAGTCGGAGGTCCCAGTTCAAGCGTGCCCCGCCAACGTGGAGCAGATGGGTCTCGATGAGAAAGTTATCACCGGCCGTGGCATTGAGCTTGAGCCCGCGGGCAATGTTATGATCGAATTGGTCGAAAGCGGCTACCAGATCGTCGGCGTATAGCAGTATCCTGTTGCCGGCGTTGTGCCGCCTTAGATGGACGTGAGCGCATTTGATAATGCGAAACGGTCGGTCTGCGAGGGATTCGCTGATGCGGTGACGGCCTCCACAACCGCAGGATTCTCGGTGTGGAAACTACCGGCTACTGCGGGTTGGCCCAGATGGCCGGAACCTTTGGTTCATCCCCCGACATTGCATATTTGTCGTCGTGTTTCACGCTTGAGAGAGCGTTCTTGTGCCTCGGCTATCTGAGGCGGACCAACTTGAACTTGCCTCCGGGAACAGCGCCGTTGGGCTCGGCTATTACTGTCCGCCAGGAGCCCGGACAACAGGATCTACACCTCGGTCTTTGACATCTCCCCACATGGAGGTCGAAGACCCCGCGCGGCTGGCGTTGAAGCGTTTTTCGTTGCAACTCCTCGCTGAGAGGTTCTCGAGTATCAAGCGAGGGCGATACCGATCATTCGTTGAAGGGGCCAAGAAATGCCTTGCACTCTTCGAGCCAGCCCCTGGTGATTGCTGCAAAGACGGTAGGTTGTTCGAAGGGGAGGTAATGACCAGCACTGCTGATGCATGTGTAGCTGGCATAGTTGTAGTTTCCCAGAGCATCGGAGAGACTGGCGTACCCGACGACGCGGTCTCGTTGGCCGGCTACGAAGCAGACCGGGGCGTTGCACACAGTAGCTGCGTCCTCATCCGAGAGAGCGAAGCCATCTGCTCGTAGGGATGCGAGATAGGCATCGTCGCTCGGCGCGTTACCGTCTAGTGCCGCGATAACCCTATCGGCAACCTCGCCAGTCTGGAGGCCAACGGCGTGGCTGAAATGTTCGCGAAGATGAGAAGGCACATAATCTAACCACCCCGGGTGGGGGTTCGATGCGAGTACACCGGAGAGATCGCGGTCCCAAGGTCGGATCTTAAAACCAGTGCAAACCAGCATTAGGCCACCTACCTGGTCAGGGAGTCGACGTGTAACACCCGCTGCAAGATAGCCTCCGTAGGACCAGCCGAGTATAGCGAAGGGTCTGTAGTGGAGCTCAGCTTGGATAGTAGCGACGACCGCGTCGAGTACTGCGTCGGATCGGGGTGGGTAGTGCGCCGGCGAGTCGCCGGTTCCCGGCAGATCGACATAGAGGCGACGCCAACCGGATACTTCGGCGAAAGCAGGCTCGATCGCAGCTGCCATGGAGGTGTGATCAAAACCGAAAGAGGGCAAGACGACGAGCGAATCGCCCCCATCTCCATGTGCCTGGAGGTGAAGCGTCATCGCCCCTAAACACCTTCAGTGCTATGCCCGAAAATCGCACCGCGC
>DAHZQE010000425.1:0-4850 GCA_027409005.1 Ferrimicrobium sp.
CGATTGAGGTGAGTGTCCTCTGGGTAGAGGCCAGCACCTCTTCGAGCCTGGCAAGGAAGTCGGGCATCTGACGGTTGAGCTGTGCGGTGGCTTCGAGTTCGGCGTGTACGTCACTCCCCTCCCCTGCCTTGGCGATGACCGTACCGAGTAGTGCGACTGTGGCCCATATCGGGTGGTCGTCGGGTAGACCCTGCACATCTGCAAGGGTCTCGACCACTTGGCGCTGATGAAAATCGGTCAGTTGTTGTAGTGCTTGGTCTCTTGGCATCATAGCCAATCTCCTTTAAGTTGCTCGCGCGCAAGATCGCACTGGTGGTCGCTTGGATAGTCGTCCTTTTTGGGATCGCTAGCGGACAACGGTGGTGCAAGCGTGAGTTCGGTACGGCTGGGTGGCTGCCCATATAGTGCAGGTGATGGGATATCGTCGCCAGAGAGCACTACGATTTCGTCATAGCGGATCCAACCGTTATGCCGGAACTCGTAGGCTCCACGGAGGATGAGAGCCTCAGCAAGGAGCCTCTTGTGCGAGGTTGCGTTTAACGTTGGAGCCTCGATGCCAGCCTGCATGTCGTTGTGGTAGGCGGCCTCTCGGCGTGAGATTTCGTCTTGGGTGAGGTTGGGTCGGATTATTACGGGGTCGGGGATCTCGGTTAGGCCGGCGATGCTGTCTGGACGATCGAATCCGCACAGCCTTATCGCATCGGGTGCATCTGTCTCGGCAAGGACGTAGGCACCACAGGCGAGAGCAGCAGTCGCAAGCACACACAGCTTCGATCGGGTTGTGAGGCGGTGGCTGGGGCGAGCGTTGATGAGCTTGTAATAGCCGTTTGTCATGTCATTGGCCTCAGCTCGCAGTCGTTCGCGCTGGGACTTCTCATCGCTACGGCCTTCATCGTCTTCGGGGATCTCCCTGTAGAGTTTGGCACGTTCACGATATATCGCGATCCACTCGTCGTATTGCGCTCTAAGCTCGGCAACGCTCACACCAGGATCGTCCTCAACGCAGAAGACGCTCTTTCTGGACGCCTGGCGCTCCCTCTTCTGCCTCATCTTTTCCTCTTCGGCTTTCTCCTTCGCGGCGAGCGCCTTGATCTCGGCGTTGTAGTCCTTGAGCTGTCCCGTGAAGGGACCCTTCGCCTCTTGGCTCTGAGTGGTGGCAGGCTGGGGCGCGGGGGTGACCTCGGGCATCGTGAGTGATGGCTGAGGAACGGGTGCGGCGTTGACACTGGTTGACTGGTCGGTGTATGAGACCCGTTGCGGAAGTGGGTCCCCCATGGAGATGATCCTTCGACTGGCAACAAGTTCATACTCCGTGATCAGCATGTTGAGGGTAGGGATTGCGCCGTCATTAGCAGGTTGAGGAGGAACGCTATCTAGAATCGCCAACCAGCTAGCACCCTGTTCACGAAGGTTTGTGACTTTGACGTTGTTCGTGAGTGCCCACTGAGCGGCAGCGATGTACGGGGGAGAGTTGCGTCGCTTGAATTCACGTTGATAGACAGCAGTGAGCGTTCTTGTGCTTATCTTTAACCCAGCACTCTGGAGCTGGTTGCATATCTCTGCCCAAGTAACACCCCGAGAACGCCACTCTGTGATCTCGATGAAACGGGCTCGGATGAGTTGGATCGGTGTGGGTTTAATTGGCATTGTTCTCTCCAACTTGCGGATGAGTCGCTGGCGATGTTGCGTCACTAGCGTGGGAGATTACTTCCCAAATGGGAGAACCTGACCGTTTATGGGTGGGTGCATCTGCGTGCTTCCCAACTCGAATGTACCCGCGATCGACTAACGCATGGAGCGTTGCTTGCGTTGTGTTACTAGTGCTGAAGCGTCTCCGGTTAGAGAGCATCGCATCGCGAGTTGTAAACGTCTTTAATCCCTTGCGATTAATCCACTTCAGAATCAACTCTTGATCGCGCTTAGTCGAGGTGGAGTTTGCTGGGGCAATGACTGCAGTGTATTCCGCAACGAGTACATCAAGTTCAGGGATGCTGCCCTGTTTTATCGCCACCGGAGGCAGTAGTCCCGCGATAGTTGCCCATCCATACCCGCGATTGCGTAGATCGGCTATTGCGCGTTCGTTGTCAATCGCCCAGCGCACAGCGGCGATACGACTAGGGGATGAGCGGAGGCGGAGTTCGTCATTGTAAGTGGAGACAACCAAGCTGGTGTTCGCAGACGTGCCATCGCGCGTGAGTTGACTAGCGATTTCTTTCCACGTCAATCCCCGAGAACGTCACTCGATCATCTCGTCGAGGTGGGATCGGATGAACTGGGTGGGGGATTCTGGATTCTTCATTGTTCAAACTCCTTTTGCTCTCTACTTATATAGATAGGCCGATTGTTCTCACTTTTTCCACAGTCACCCCGTATTTGCCCTAAAAGGTAACAGTCACCCCGTTTCACCTGGGTATATGCAAGGGTTTTCACTCCCAGTTCCTTCGCTTGTTGAAGCGATCCCGAACGAGTTGCGCCTGTCGAGGCTCCGCGTTTTGTGCTGGTGCGGGAGTAAATCGAGTGCATATATTTCCTGTAGCCCTGGTGAGCAGGGGGAATGAGAAAGAGAAGGAGATTCAGATGCTGGAGCATTACGGATGGTATGAGTTTTCCGAGAGCATGAAGGACGGACTGTTCTTCAATGGGCCCGCCAACGATCACGACCGCTTGCGGTTCAGGGCGTTGGGCGAGGATGACCGGGCAGAAGCGAATTCGCGAGCGATGAGCATATGGGACGAAGGTGGACTTACCGTGGCAGGAGTCTGGAGAACCGCGCTGAACGAGGTCTTCGCAGCCAAGGGTGTTGTGATGAAGCTCCGGAGGCGGCCACGTGGGCTCTGCGATCCGCTTTTGGTGCCCTCACCTGCGGCTACGCAAGTCTGTGAGACGTGTGGGCAACCCGTAGCGAATAGCCACGCGACAGTTTAGAACAGCCCGCGCACCTGGTCATCGGCCGTCGATGATCAGGTGCGCCCTTGGGCTATGAGAGGAGGAATCACAAGCAAGAGACTGCCCCACGCGAGTGGGGGTGAGCCCGAGGAGTTTTTCTGGGTTGACGAGCGAGATGAGATGCCCCACGCGAGTGGGGGTTGCTGGCGACAACACTCGTGCAGAAAGCCTGGTGAACGCACGCCTTTGACGGCGAATTCTAAGACGCGACCAGTTTTTGCGAACTACTGCTTGCCTGGTACCGTAGCGAACGCTCACGATGACGACTCAGACAATAGATTCGTGTCAAATAGACGTACCCCCTGTCGTCATACGATGGATATGCAGATGGCCGAACGCCTTCAAGAAGCACTGGCCGACCCCTTCGACATAGCGGGCCACCAGTTGTTCATCTCTGCCAGCATCGGTGTTGCCACCACCCCTGCAACTGACCCGGATACCTTCTTGCGAGACGCGGATACGGCGATGTATCAAGCTAAGAAGTCTGGGAGAAACCGGTGCACTGCCTTCCACCCGGGCCTGCACGAGCAGACCAGCCGGCATCTGCGCCGAGCCTCTGAGTTGCACGGGGCACTTGAGCGAAATGAACTGCGCGTGTTCTACCAGCCACTTCTTTCGCTTGCTAGCGGCGAAGTCATCGCCTTCGAGGCGCTGCTTCGCTGGGAGCACCCTATCGAGGGAATGTTCTTCCCTGAGGAGTTCATCACTGTGGCCGAAGATGCTGGTCTCATGCCGGCCATAGGGGCTTGGGTACTCCTTGAGGCGTGCTCTCAGACGGCCAGATGGACCCAAGATTACAGTGGGCTATCGATCAGCGTTAACGTATCCCCACACCAGATCACCGAAGAGCTGATCGTCCATGTCCAGTCCGCGCTGGCGGCCTCTGATCTGTCACCCAGTCAGCTCGTACTCGAGGTGACTGAGAGCGCAGTGGTCGCCATTGCCAACGTCTCGGTGCTCGAGCGACTGCGCGAGATCGGTATCCGAATTTCGGTGGACGACTTCGGCACCGGCTTCTCCTCCCTGGCACAGCTCCAGGAACTCCCAGTCGACGAATTGAAGATCGATCGTGCCTTCGTACAACGCCTAGCAGGTACCGAAGCAGACGCTGCCATCGTGACAAGCATCATCGAACTTGCCCACACCATCGGTCTCAATGCAGTTGCCGAAGGAGTGGAGACTACTGCTCAGGCGGCTGCCGTGCGTTCCCTCGGCTGTGACAGTGGCCAGGGTTACCTCTGGAGTCGACCGGTAGGCTTTAAGTCGGTTCCCGCTCTCCTACAGCGCCTCAAGAATCCGGAACCGTCTGATCCCAGGCACCCAAGTCTTGGGACGCCGGGCGCGACTCCGTTATAACTGACTAAGCGCTCATTTGAACGTTGGGTTGGGAGGCTTTGGCTACTATCAACGGCTGAGCTAGGTATGCTTCCGGAGCTTTCCGCCCGTCGGTCGTAGGGAGAAATTAGCTTTGCGGTACTCGCGCAACAGCGCTATGGCCAAAGATCGCCCGAGGACAGGTTCCCTGTAACCCCAATGGCGCAGGACGGCCTAACTAGCGTGTCTCAGGCCCGTTCGAGGCCAAAACTGAGCGCCGCGCTAGCCATGAGTCCGGAATGTTTACGACCATGTCCTCATGGACTAGCTGCCTAACCCTGGATCCATGTGCGTCCAGAAGCCCGGACGTATGTCGCAGCAAACAAGGAGGTCGATGGCATAGACCGAGCTATAAGCTCGCGATAGCTAGCCAATGAGAGTCCGGTCCAAGGAGATGGAATTGCTCACCAAATCGGACACTGAACCCCACTTACCTATGCCGCTTGTAGCGGATCGGTTTATTAGGGCGCCAATCGGCGACAGATACTAGATGCTCGAGTGTCGATGAGCCTTCTCTTTCCTAGTTTTCT
>DAHZQE010000428.1:0-2459 GCA_027409005.1 Ferrimicrobium sp.
TGATTGAGAAATTGCATGGGGGCCGCTGGGCTCGTTCTGACAGCAGAAAGAACACATCCGGAAGGTGATATTGCCGAGGCATCTCTGCACGAAGTCTTGGCCTATGCCGACCCTCCCTGAATTGGCATATCGAATTCATCCTCAGTGACATGAACGCAAAGCTTTTCTCGGCATAGCGCAACGATAAGAGGTCGTGCAGCACGTAACAAGTAGTTCGTGGATTACTATCTATCGCAAAGGTTACCCCACGCCGTGCATGCCTTCGCGGTACCTCTCTCTGTCTCCTCAGTCAGGCTGAGTCAAAAGTGGTCGCCATCGTGATCGTCGAACCCGTATGACTGCAGACTGGGTGGCGACTGAGCATGAGAAGCCGAAGCAAGTATTGGAGAGAGAAAGTGCCGCCCTAAAGCTATACTCGGATACTACTATGAAGCAATTCAACGTCCGATGTTGTACAGAGCCTCGGATTTTTGACTGCTTGATAGCAGCCATTACACAGCGTCAACCATGCTCGGCATCAAGATCATGCTGCTAGATTTCGCTGATGTCGAAGCCTACGCTACCAACAGCGTCCAACTCGTCAACTGTGGTGGTACATAATCTGTTGTCGTAGTACGCTTCCAATCCGCTGATGCAAGGTGGCTTTACCGATGACACTTACGAGCAGATAAGCACTGCAACTATGACAGCAACCGCAACTTCCAGCCGTCCAACCAATAACGTATGCTTTTCCGCCGGTGGAGGGCTCGTAGGCTGGGAAGGCCAGCCTGAGCAGGGTAACTTCCCAACTGGAGTAATCTGCTGTTGGGTCACTCATTCGAGTGCTCAATCGCAGCATGCATGCGCCCATCTTGGGTGTATCAGCCGATCCCATCGAGGCAGCTGGTCGGCCGAACGCTACGGTATTGAGAACGGTGCAGGTCCGGCTAGGATAGGGCCCAGAACTTCGACGTCTACAAAACGATTACCACACCATGTACATCGATCCCCAGCGCAGGGTCTGCCAGCGCGTCTACTAGACACTGGTAAGAAACCCTAAGCTGAGATCGTGAGGGCTCGCGAAGATACTGACCACTATCAGCCGGCCTAAACTACGCAGGCGAACGCGGAAGCAGGAGGTCATTGAGCTGAGGCCCCAGTCTTCAGGGGGCTTCGGCGGACGGCAGACACAGAAGCTACCGGCAACTGAACAGAATAAGCCGCTCATGCGTGACGATCAGGAAGCTTGAGTCTCCCCTTGAACTTGTTCCGAGCACGCTCAAAGTCTCCCTCAAGCCTCTGGCCCACTGCTCGAATCTTGAATCCCTCGGTCTTCGATGGCAAGGACCTTCAGCACTTCCAGCCTGGCAGCATCTCCGTCATGATCGATGGAGTACACTCCACTGCCAGGTTTACCATTGGTGCAAATAGTCACCTCTGGACCTTCTGCCAATATTACAACTCTAGCTTCATTGCCAGACCCGTTGGAATACCGCTGACTGGTGCACAGGAGAAGATCCCTTTCTCCGACCCTCTTCCAGCGGAGTATGGACCAAGGGGTTAGGGTAAACCCTATCCTAAGACTTGCGCACGGATCATCGCTGCTACGCTTAATATGAGTGGCAAGTGTTGAGGGAATGACGGACGACGACTCGGGGGTCGTGGCCCGCTCCGACCTTAGGACGAGTTCCTTGGACCGGTACGACAGACGCGCAGGCTAAGTTTCTGTGCCAGCGGCTTTCGTATTCTGCATGGCCAAACGCTTGGCCAAATTCTCCACGTTTTGTTGACAGCGCCACACGGCAGTTTGCACGTAGTCAAAGGTAGGTCCGGAATAAATGCAATTCTCGTCACTTGGATCCAGCTTCTGCTTTCCGCCATCGGCCAGCAAGAACAAGACGCCACTGATGTCCTTGGTGAAGTCCGTCACCCTGTCAATTATGACGAGGAAGGTGCGATAAGGTTCAAAGTCGCAGGTGTTAGGATTGTCCTGTCTCGAGCCCGGCTGACGAGCGATTGGGTGCCTGCGATGGCCGTCGATAAGCACGCCAACGCCGTCCGGGGACGGGTCGCTGCCTCGGTAATGGTCCAGGACAGATGACAAAGCGGCCCGGGGTGGTTGTCGGAATTCGAACTTGACGCTCGAGGAACCCAGGTGCGAGGTGATGGCGTGCGTGAATGCTTTTGCCGTTGCATTTAATGAGGCTGCACCACCCGGAAGCACATATACTACGTAGCTGACTGTCGCGGTAGTGCCGTTTCCGTTTGTGACAGTGACAGTGTCATTTGTTGAGGTGACTGAGAAGTCATCCAGTGAAAGCGCCTCTGCAAGCTGTTCGATCGGATCCGGATCGCCACTTGCCGCTTCACCGTCGCCGGCGGATAGTGGTCAGTATCTTCGCGAGCCCTCACGATCTCAGCTTAGGGTTTCTTACCAGTGTCTAGTAGACGCGCTGGCAGACCCTGCGCTGGGGATCGAT
>DAHZQE010000430.1:0-5796 GCA_027409005.1 Ferrimicrobium sp.
AGTGATTGATACGGCGCGTAGTTGGTGAGACCCAAAACAGCTTCAATGTTTCCGGCAAGATTCGCTGGTAGCTGCGGGTTGTGTCGGGTAGCAAATACCTGCTGCATGCGTGCGGCCGGACTACCGTTAATCGTCGAGGACGCTGGTACCTGGTAATTATCAAACAGTACCGACAAGGCATTCTGATACTGTGCCGCAGTACCTTGTGAAGTCACGTCCAACATGTCAGTCATCACCTGCGCATGAATGCCAAACGAACCAAGGTAGGAGATCAGTTGCTGCACATACTGCGGGGTCTGACCGTACTGTTGGGCAAACTCCATCGGCGTCAGGTACGGACCTGTCCATCCAGCATCAACCTTTGATTGGAGACTGGCGATATTTTGGCCCTTCAGGATAAATGACACACGCATCTGGGTGGTACTCGCCGTGGCACCAGTGGGCGTGGACTCAGCAGCGATTCCTGGTGCCAAGCCACCAGGAACGCTCACCTTTGGAGCCAGCGCTTGCGACGCGGTCAGTGACGTCACCGGTGATGCCATAGCCATTGTCGCGATTCCAAGAACACCCGCGGCGCCGAGCGTTACAGCATGCCGTGTAAACCTCTTCTTCAATTTAACCCCCTCATAGGCTAGCTACTCGACCAGCGATCGAGACCAATGCAGCGTCAACCAGAGACGCTGATCGAATCGTAGCAAACTTGGAGAGCCTAAGTTAGCAATTGGCTAAAAAACGCAACTTTTCTTGTTGGTGTGCTTATACGAGCCAAGGTTACTGGATCAGGAGTCTCGGGGCCTCGTCGACTCCAACCGTGAAATGGTAGAAGCTGTCGACCGACCCCTCTGCCTTCAGCTCCTCTGCTGACAAGGCAATACGCTTCATCGGCGACCGCGCACCACTCTGGTGGGCCAACAAAGTCACGAGATAGCCCTCCCTGCGAAAATGACGGGCCTTGCTCAACGCTTCTGCGGTCTGATGGTCAGGCTCAAAGATCACCGTCAAGCGTCGCGCTCCGGTCTCGCGCAATAGCCCAAGCTCCTCTACCAGACCGACGACTCGCTCAAAACCGAGTGAGACGCCACAAGCGGGAGTGTCGGTACCAAAGCGAGCGAGAAGCTGATCGTATCGCCCGCCACCGCCGATTGAACCCGACCATTTCGGGTGGATGATCTCATAGACCGTAGACGTATAGTAACCAATTCCTCGGACGATCAGCGGATCAAAGACCACCGGAACATCACGGACAGAGGTGGTGACGTGCTGCTGGATCGCACTTAAGTTAGCTATCAGCGCCTTGGGTACACCAAGATCGGCCAAAGCCTTGAGACTCGACGCCTCGCTTAACTCTCCGAGCACCGCCACTAGGTGGGTAGCCTGATCTGCGGCGATCCCCTTCGCCTGAAGTTCAGCGACGACCTCTGCCACGCTCTGCTTATCGAGCTTGTCGAGTGCGATCATGACACCGGTGAAGCGATCGTCAGGAATCTCCAGCTTGTTAAGTAGAAACTCAAGGATTCTCCGATCATTCAGACGAATCTCGAACCCCTCTAGCCCGATCTTGTGAAGTGCAGAGGTAGCGGCGATCAACAACTGCACCTCCGCCAGATAACTGGGATCGCCAAGGACGTCGATGTCGGTCTGCAGGAACTGACGGAAACGTCCTCGTTGTGGGCGCTCGGCACGAAACACCGGTCCAAGCTGCATGGCATAAAATGGTTTCGGCAACTTCGACTGGTTGATCGAATAGAAACGAGCAAGTGGAACGGTGAGGTCAAAACGAAGAGCGGCATCCGCGAGTTCATCCTCGGTACCAGCGAGCGCCGCATCTAGACGCTCGCCACGCTTCAAGACCTTGAACATCAACTTCTCATTTTCACCGGCACCAGAGCTCGTCAAGGTCTCCATCGTCTCCACCACAGGGGTCTCGATCTCAAAAAAACCGTGCTGACGATAGGCTTCACGAATCACCTGGAGCGTGTGCAGCCTAACTCCGGCTTCACCAGGTAGAACATCTCTCATTCCCCTCATCGGGCGAGGCGCTTGCATAATTACCTCCTCCCCCAAATCCTAAGGCACGTCTGAGGATTCCAGTCCGCCCAACTCAACTCGAATGGAATATCGACTGCACAGCTTTGTTAACGTTGTCGATGATTCGACACCGATGATGCCGAGGGGGAGGAAGCTATCATGAACGTCCGACTAGCAGTAGTAGGGCTTGGATTGGCTGGGCTCGCGCTTGCAGCCTGTGGGTCAACCAGCTCAAAGACGAGTTCTACCAGTTCAACAACGAAGAGTTCGAATGCCTCAACGATTAGCACAGGTGCGACTGTCGCCACATCGAGTTCGTCAGGCTATGGAACCATTCTGACATCAAAGGCTGGGCAGACCTATTACGTCTTCACTGGAGACACAAAGGGCAAGTCGAACTGCACTGGCACATGTGCAAAGGCTTGGCCACCAGTGACCGGGTCACCAACGGTTTCCGGAGGAGCCTCTTCAAAGCTTGTAGGAAGTATCACTCGCTCGAATGGACAAAAACAGGTGACTTACAACGGTCATCCTCTCTATACCTTCGCGAGCGACGGCGGTCCACATCAAGTGAATGGTGAGGGTATCAACGCCTTTGGGGGCTACTGGTATGTGATCAGCCCTGCAGGAAAACCAGTCACCTCGAGCGGCAGTGGAGGAGCAACCTACTCTTCCACTACATCGTCGAGCTCGAGCAGCGGCTCCAAATCGAGCAGCGGATCCAAATCGAGCAGCGGCTGGTAGGACTACACCCTACCGTCACCTTCCAACATCCAGCGGAGTTGGCGCCAGCGACTCCAAGATGTCAAGTCACGGCCGACCGGCATCCATGCGAAACGACTCCTAAAACGCTTGGCCTGTTAAGCTTGGCTCTCAACCTCCAGGGTTTGTGGCCGACCCAGATTGCGTGCAAGCAGCCAATAGACGACTGCCGCCACGATAATGCCGGTGAAGACTGAGAAGTCAGCACCTCCGCTCGCCCTAGAGAGCGGGCCGACAAAGATGGTGGTGTTGATCGCCGACAGCGATGCGAGCATACCGAGAATCTGGGCGATGATCGCCGGCCAGTGCACTCCCTTGTTCGACCAGTACAAGCCGCCACGCTCCTGTTGAAGAGCGTGGGCATCATAACGTCGACGTCTTAGTAACCAGTCAACCAAATAGATCGCTGTCCAAGGCGCAACCCAGACGATAATGAAGAGGACAAAGTCTCCAAGTAGCGTATTAAAGCTATTCGAAAACGTTGCATAAGCCGTGAGTGCTGCGCAGATGACAGTGTCTAGAACAACGGCCTGAAGTCGGGAGAGCTTCAATCCAAGTGCCTGAAGTGTCACCCCGGAGGAGTATAGGTCAAGGCTATTGATCGCAAACAACTGCAAAATGGCGATCAACAGGTATGGGGTGAGAAACCAGGCTGGGAAGGCTTGCGGGAGCCCACTTATTGGATTCGTCGCACTCGGCACAAAAGTGAAAATTGCTGCCCCGAGAACCATCAACAGAATCGATGGGATCGCGGTACCCAGAAACACCCACAAGACCGTCTTGGTCTTGGATGCGCTACGAGGCAGATAGCGAGAAAAATCATTCCCATTCTCAGTCCAACCGAGACCAGAAGTCGAGATAATCACGGCGAGAACAGCGAACATGACCTGCCAGCTTGCCCCATGAGCCACCGAGTGCACGTTCAGTTTTCCTAACGAAAGCCCCGCCATCAAAGCGAACAAAATCAAGAACGGTACTGAGAGGATACGCATGGTTCGCAGAATCGCGCCATGGCCAAACAATGGGAGTACGAGCTGGATCAGTGCCGCCACGATGATGAATACCAGTTTCAAACCGGTACCGGCGTTGATCCCACCTTGATGAAACAGAGCGATGGCTGCGAGTACGATTAAGGCCAGCCCCTCGGTCTCGAACCCAACTTGGGTCAGCCAGTTAAAGAGCGCCAGCAGCCTGGAGCCGTTGGGGCCAAAGGCGGCGCGATTGATCGTAAAGGTCGTAGTACCAGCATCGGGCCCTTGCAGGCTGGTGAGGCCAAGCAGAAAGAAGGAGAGGTTGCCTATCAATATTATGCCCACAGCTTGAGCAAACGAGAGTCCAAAGCTCATGGCGAGTGCACCATAGACGACATACTCAACGTTGAAGAGAGCTCCCGCCCACATCCAGAACAGATCTCGAGGTCGTGCCCATCGCTCCGACTCTGGGATATAGTCAATTCCTCGCGTCTCGATCAGGCTCCCAGCCTCCTCGACAGCCGCCTCAGATACCTTCTTCATGGCTAACCTCTCCAACCAAACGGCGACGACATGACACTAGCGTACCGGATGATGTAGGCACTGTCTGTGACAGAACGATGAACTCCCATGTCCTCTCATAGTCATCCAAGGGCAACTAAACTAAAACAGTGTTCGAACAACATCGCCGGCATTCGTCCCGTCTTCTCGCAAAGGCTCGTGGTGATGCTCTTTGTGATCTCCTTCTTCAAAACGTTCATCTCTTCGTGCCGACCACCAAGGAGTGGATCACCACCGACATCGCGATCGCGGATGGAACCGTCGTGGGTTGGGGAGCGCGTGACGCTCGTGCAACCATTGATCTTGATGGGGCATCTGCTACTCCAGGTTTCATAGACGCCCACATGCACATCGAGTCGACCAAGCTTTGGATCCCCCACTTTGTCGCCGCCGTCCTGCCGTGGGGTACCACCGCCGTTGCCAACGATCCTCATGAAATGGCCAATGTCCTTGGTTCGACTGGGGTTATGGCGATGATAGAGGCCACACGAGGGCTTCCATTCACCTTCGGATTTTCAGCATCATCCTGCGTTCCCGCTTCCCAGTTCGAGAGCCCTGGAGCCCGCTTCGACCTCGATGACATCCAACAAGTACTAGCCGACACGAACGGCATAGGTCTCGCCGAGGTTATGAATTTCCCGGCGGTGATAGCTGGTCATCCTGAACTGCTCGCCAAAATCACAGCCGCCGGCGTACACAGGGTTGATGGCCATGCCCCGGGTGTCACTGGCCGACTACTCGACACCTATCTCTGCGCCGGTATCGAATCAGATCACGAGATGCTCACATACGATGAGGTCGTGGAGAAGCGGCGCAAAGGGATGTGGGTCTTCCTGCGGCACGGTTCAGCAAGCCAAAATCTCGCCAGCTTTGCGAGGACTGTAATCGACCATGGGACCAGTCGAGTCGCGTTATGCAGCGACGACCGCGAACCCGACCTCATCGTCGACCATGGACATATCAACCACTGTATCGAGGTCGCCATCGAGGCAGGCATCTCGCTAGAAGATGCCCTCACGATGGCCACTATGAATGCGGCTGACTACCATGGTTTCGACCACTTAGGGATTGTAGCTCCGGGATACCAGGCTGATCTCAATATCTACGAGTCCATGGATCGCCTCGTACCAGAGATGGTCATTCAGCACGGAGACGTAGTCGCTCGTCACGGTAGGCTGGTTGCGCCCATCGACCACGTCAAGCCATTGCCAGTACTCCTAGGCACCGTCCACCTCAAAGAGAGTCTCACGGCAGACAGCTTTAAAATCGACGTCTCCCCTGGCCAGAGCGTTCGTGTAATCCAGGTCTTCGAGCATTCACTGTTGACAGGATCGGAGATTGTCACCATCGCTGAGGACGACTCGACACTCAACCAACTAACGGTTATTGAACGCCATCTGGGCACAGGCCGACGTGGGCACGGCTATCTCAAAGGTTTCGGATTAGCCCGGGGAGCAATAGCCTCGACGGTTGC
>DAHZQE010000458.1:0-7518 GCA_027409005.1 Ferrimicrobium sp.
AACGATGGAGTACAAAGTCGAGCCAGCGTTAGCTCGGTCTGCCTATTTAGGGGAGAATCAGTCTCACTCTTGCTCGGTCAAGAACTCGCATGGACAAAAACCGCCAATGACTCCTCCCTCCACGAGTCCCAAGGCTGCCTGAATATCAGGTGCCATGTAGTGGTCGACATCATAGTGTGGGACCACTTCACGTAGACAACTAATGACATCACTCAGGATCGCGCTGGTTGAGACCGGTGCCCGCAGCTCAATCCCCTGAACTGCTGCGAGTAGCTCTATAGCGATGATCGTAGCTACGTTGCGTGCAAGCGGAGCTAGTCGACGTGCTGCAAACGTCGCCATCGAGACATGATCCTCCTGGTTTGCTGAAGTTGGGATAGAATCTACTGAGGCTGGATGGGCAAGACTCTTATTCTCTGATGCGAGAGATGCTGCTGTCACATGCGCGATCATAAAGCCTGAGTTGACTCCTCCGTTTTTAACCAGAAATGGAGGAAGACCGCTCAAGGTCGCATCTATTAGAAGGGCTATTCGGCGCTCGGCGAGCCCTCCAATTTCGCTCGCTGCGATAGCAAGAAAGTCACAGACCATTGCTACGGGCTCGGCATGGAAATTGCCCCCTGAGAGTACCTCGTTGTTCTCTGTAAACACAAGTGGGTTGTCGGAAACTCCATTGGCCTCCACCAACAACCTATCTCCACACCAACCAAGGACCTCTAAAACGCTACCCATGACCTGCGGTTGACATCGCAGACTGTAAGGATCCTGTACTTTCTCGCAATCCTGATGCCACTGCGTTATCCCAGATCCGTTGAGGAGACTCAGATACGCTCGTGCAACCGCTTGCTGACCAGGGTGTCCTCGGACAGCCTGGATGCGTGGATCAAAAGGTACCACCGAGCCTGCAGCAGCATCCACGGAGAGTGCTCCGGTGACAATAGCAGATCGGGCGACCTGATCGATTGCAAACAGACCTTCGATCGCAAGGGCAGTCGAGACCTGGGTTCCATTGAGAAGCGCAAGTCCCTCCTTGGGTTTAAGGACCACCGGTTCCCTATGCAGCCTCCTCAGCCCCTCGAGAGCTGGCACCGTTTTCCCTTCTATCCTGACTTCGCCAACTCCAATCAGCGTTGCCGCCAGATGAGCGAGCGGCGCAAGGTCGCCAGAGGCGCCAACCGATCCCTGAGATGGAATCACAGGTAGGATGTCGCCTTCCAAGAAGGCGATCAGGAGCTCCATCAGCTCTACAGTTATACCCGAAAATCCCTGTGCAAGGCTTGCGATCTTTAGCAGCAAAACCATGCGGACTACCATGTCAGTAAGTGGTTCGCCGACACCAACCGCATGCGATAGGACGAGATTGCGCTGTAAGAGCTCAAGCTCAGAGGGCGCAATCTGAGTGTTCGCCAACCTCCCGAAACCAGTATTGATTCCATATGCAGGAGCCGGATCCTGCGCGATCCTGTTCACGGTGTCAGAGGCGCTCCGGATAACTTCCCAAGAAGCCAACGGAAGTTCGATTGCGTCGACTCCCTGTCTAACTTGGCGTAGCTGTTGCAGTGTCAACGCCCCTGGCTGAATTTGCATTACTCTCCCTCATTCGTCTACGAATATGCCCTAAACCACCACCCAATTAAGCTAGCCCGCTCTGCGCCACCGCCGTCAACCCAAAAGACGTTCGAAGCTTACAACCACAGCTGAATCGAGCAACCGGTCGAGACGGCCAGCAATTTGTAGATCTCAAGTGGACCAATAGCGTCAATCAACCAGCGCACGCCGGTAACAGAGGAGTTCAACCTCAGGGAAACTGAGGTCGCGATCGGGTACACGTGAAAACGCCATATGCTCATACAGGCTTTGGGCAGCCACCATCTTCTTGTCGGTATGGAGCAGGAGGGCTCCCTTGTCGTGCTCCACAGCTCTTACCAAACACTGGCCCACGAGCATCCTGGCTACACCGAGGCGTTGGAATTTAGGGTCGACGCCCAACATTCTGAGCCCTGCCTCACCCTCAATGAGACCCTCGGCGAACTCTGAGTTGTGATCCAACACCAGCGTTGTGCATCCCGTGAGCTCCAGATCGAGAAAGCAACCAAGGACAGTAGCCTTGGTAAGCCGCTCCCCCACCTCAGCAACCCGATCCAGATAGCCATCGGCGGTGCCATTGGGGTAAATCTGTTGGTAAGCCTGTCTCAGGAGCTCACCAGCACGATCAGCAAAACTGGCGTCTAATTCGCGTACTATTAACTGTCTAGTCACCTCACTAAGTCTAAAGAAGATATCAGCGATCACGAGTTTTGCTTTCTACAATGGAACCATGACAGACCGAGAGCCCACAATCCTTGCTACCTCAGGCGGACTCATGCGAGGTCGACGCACTGAAGTGGCCTTTGGCCCGCTGCTGAACTACGCCCTGGAACTCAGCGGCGTTGATAAGCCGCAGCTCCTATACGTGGGTACAGCGATGGGAGACGAGGCCGGTCATGGTCTGCGCATGATCGAAGCAGGCCAGGAAGCTGGGATCGCAGTGGATCTGCTTAGACTTTTCCCGATGCCAAACGCCGATGACCTGAGTGGCTACGTACTCAGCCACGATGTGATCTGGGTGGGCGGAGGAAGCGTCGCCAACCTACTCGCCCTTTGGCGACTTCATGGCCTTGACACAATTTTGAAGGAGGCGTGGAGGGCTGGGGTTGTACTAGCTGGCGTCTCCGCCGGCTCGCTATGTTGGCATATCGGAGGAACGACCGACTCCTTCAGTCCAGATCTCTCCCCAGTGACCAACGGATTGGCGCTGCTACCCTACTCCAACGGAGTCCACTATGACTCCGAACCCCGGAGACGTCCACTGTTCCAGCAGCTGATCGCAGATGGTACTCTGCCCAACGGTTATGCGACAGAAGACGGTACTGGACTTGTCTACCAAGGAACACGGTTGATTGAAGCTGTAACGGAGATTGAAGGGAAGACAGCGTACCGAGTTGAACGCGACGACGACGAAGTCCACGAAACTGCAATACCGACACGGCTGCTCACGAACTCAAAACACTGATAGCACCAGCAACGAACAGTCGCACTGCGTGGTACCTGATCTATGTTGTGGAGAACTTCCGATCGCCGACGCCAAACATTCCTAGTGCTTTAGTTTCTGTGCTACCAGGTCCAGGAGGGAATTCCAATCATCGGTAAAGCTTTTGGCACCTTCTACCTGTAGTTGCGCAGCGAGATCCTCAAGATCCAGGCCAGCTGCGGCTAGTCGGCTGCATGTCTCTTGCGAACGCTCCAATGCGTTATCGAAGATTGGATCGATCTCCCCATGGTCGTCAAATGCAAGGAGTGTCTCCTCGGGCATCGTGTTCACGGTTCCGGGAGCTGCTAATGCTGACACATAGAAGGTGTCTGGATAGTCTGGGTCCTTTGTGGACGTTGAGGCCCAGAGAACGCGCTGCATCCTATCAACTCCGTTACAGAGCTCCTGGCAGCGTTCTGTCGCGAGTATCTGTTGATGAGCTGCCCAGATACCCTGCATGATGGCGAGTCCAGTCTGTTGTTGTAGTTCGGAGGGCAGCTTTGGATTCGCAGCTGAATCCCATCGGGAGACGAAGACCGACGCGACAGAGGGTACGTCAAGGCTAAGCCCTGCACGCTGGCGTAGTTCGAGTCCATCCAAAAAGGCGGTGGCAGCTGCGACATAGTGTTCGACTCCGAAGAGCAGTGTGACGTTGATCCCGATTCCGTCCGCGATCAGATCACGGATCGCCTGCGCCCCGGCTGCAGTCCCCGGCACCTTGACTAGAACATTCTCCAACGTAAAACGACTGCGCAGTCGACGCGCCCATGATATCGTCTCAGGGACCGAGTTCGCGTACTCCGGTGGAACCTCGATCGATATGAAGCCATCCCGGCCACCACTGGCCTCCCAGGCTCCATGGAGGAGTTTCGCGGCGTCGGTCAAGTCAACGATGGCCAGTTCGTAGATCATCTCCTCTGGGTCGAGGACACCCCCAGCCTCGAAGCGTCGGAGCGCTAAGTCATAGTCGTCTGAATGCCCAATTGCATGGGCGAGAATCGAGGGGTTCGATGTGAGTCCGGTGATACCTACATCCTTTACGTAATGCGCTAGCGTTCCGGTATCAAGCAGTTTCCTAGATATCGAATCGAGCCAAACACTTTGCCCCAATGTCGCTAGTGATCGAATACCTTGCATTACTTACCTCCAAGTATCGCGCGAACTGAACCTACCACTTGCTCCGGCGTGAATCCAAAGGCCTCTAGGACCTCATCCTTTCGCCCTGAGCCACCGAACCTATTCATGCCAATGACTGAGTCGACAAACTCGTACCATCCAAACGAAGAGGCAGCCTCCAACGCAACTCTCGGTGCCGTACCGAGCAGGGCCTCCCTCTCCTCGGCGGGACGAGCACGAAGCAACTCCAACGAGGGCACCGAGACCACCCCGGTCATGATGCCTTGACTCTCAAGAAGTTTCGCAGCATCAAGCGCCAAACTTACCTCTGATCCGGTGGCCACCAGGGTGAGGTCATCGCCGTCGCGTAGGCGATGACCGGATAGTGAATCGGTAGACACTTCGGCTGTGCCAGCTAGAACCGGCAACCCTTGACGCGAGAGAACCAGCACCGTAGGTCCCTCAGTACGGCGAAGTGCGAATGCAACACTCGCGCTAGTCTCCCGAGCGTCAGCAGGACGTAAAACGACGATCCCAGGCATGGCCCTCAATCCAGCCAGCTGCTCGACAGGTTGATGAGTCGTACCGTCCTCACCGAGGGCAATGGAGTCATGGGTGAAGATGAACAGCGTATGCAACTCCATGATTGAGGAGAGACGCAGCGCCGGCTTCAGGTAGTCGGAGAACACGAAGAACGTACTGGCAAATGGGAGGAAACCGCCATGTGCGCCAATGCCGTTGGTGATAGCGGCCATGGCATGCTCGCGAACGCCAAAATATATATCTCGCCCCTGGTAATTAGGCCAAGTGATTTGGGTACTGAGCCTAGTTTCAGTTGAACTTTCGACGTCGGCAGCACCTCCGACTATCTCGGGAATTCGATCGGCGGCGGCACGCAGAGCAGCTCCAAGGGCAACTCGAGTAGAGACCGATGAACCATCTTCGTACTCTGGCCAATCGAACGCCGACTCTCCGAGCACCTGGTCTAGTACACGACGCTTGTACTCTGCGAATCGTTCAGGGTCAGCTGTCGATGCCCGCTGGCAGCAAGCGACCCACTCTTCATATCCGGACTGTCGATCGGGTCGCCAAGCAGCATATGCCTCGTCTGGGACTACGAATGGTGGGTGCGGCCACTGAAGCTGTTCGCGAGTGGAGAGCACGGCCTCCGCGCCTAGCGCTGCACCATGAGCTCGATGATCGTCGTGGAATGGGCTCCCCATGCCAATGTGTGAGTTCATGATCACCAGCGTTGGCTGACCCTTGGTCTGCATGGCGGTCAATAGCGTGGCATCCACTTGATCAAAATCATCGACGTCAGTAATCCGCAAAACCCGGAACCCATAAGCCAAATACCGGGTTGCGACCTCTTCGTCCAACGAGAGTGAACTTGGTCCGTCTAGCGTTACCGCGTTGGAGTCATAGAGGATAGTCAACTTCTCTAAACGAAGATGGCCTGCGAGTGATGATGCCTCAGAGGCGATTCCCTCCATCATGTCACCATCGCCACACAGTACCCAGGTACGGTGATCGACTACCGCCGCCTCTGGAACGTTAAACTCGTCAGCCGCCATTCGCTCCGCGAGCGCAAGACCAACCGCATTGGCGACACCTTGGCCAAGCGGGCCAGTAGTCACCTCCACACCAGGCGTCATGCCTCTCTCTGGGTGACCAGGGCAGCGCGACGGATAACGCCGAAAACGCTTGAGATCATCGATCGCAAGATCGTAGCCGGAGAGATGCAAGGCACCGTAGAGCAACATCGAAGCATGGCCACCTGAGAGTACAAAGCGATCCCTGTCTGGCCAGTCCGGCTGTTTCGAGTCGTGTCGTAGCACTTGAGTGAAGAGCCGGTAGATCACTGGCGCCATTGCCATTGGCGTTCCAGGGTGTCCAGAGTTCGCCTGCTCTACGGCGTCAACTGCCAAAAATCGGAGAGCATTTGAGGCAACGTCATATACGTCGGGAGCCCGCAAGCCTCCAAAGTCTTGCTTCTGATCGGTCATGATGGTCGTCCTCTCATATGTCGATATCGGGAGACAAGATCAACCGTGGAGGCATCGAACGCCCCCAGATCAGGCGCTCCAGCCGATGTTAGCGTCGGTACTAGCTCGGATGCCAGCTCCTTGCCAAGCTCCACACCCCACTGATCAAATGAATCGATACCCCAGATGACACCCTGGGTAAAGACGCTGTGCTCGTAGAGCGCGATCAAGCTGCCGAGAACCTCAGGGGTTAAACGTTGCGCCAGTATGGTTGTGGTGGGTCGATTGCCCGGCATCCGTCGGGCCGGCCGTAGGTATTCCGGCACGCCTAGAGCCTCGAGTTCAGCGTCGTTTCGACCAAATGCCAGTGCTCGTGTCTGTGCAAGTCCGTTCGCGAAAAGCAGGTCTTGCTGTGCATCGGGCCCTCCGAGTGGTTCCGCGAAGAGGACAAAGTCCGCTGGTATCAGGATAGTTCCCTGATGCAACAGCTGATAAAAGGCGTGTTGCCCATCGGTCCCGGGCTCACCCCAATAGACCGCACCTGTGCCGTAGTCCACAGTCGAGCCGTCTATTCTAACCGACTTACCGTTGGATTCCATCGTGAGTTGTTGCAGGTAGGCTGGGAACCTTGCTAGTCGTTCGCTGTAGGGAAGCACCGCTTGCGACTGAGTGCCGAAGAAGTTCCTATACCAGACTGAGAGTAGCCCGAGTAGGACCGGGCCGTTCTCGTCCAGCGGCGTCTCCCTTAGATGTGCATCGATTGCAGCAAATCCGCCGAGAAACGATCTGAAGCGCTCGGGCCCGATCGCGAGCATAATAGCGAGTCCGACTGCAGAATCAACTGAATAGCGACCACCAATAAAATCCCAAAATCCAAACATGTTTTCAGGGTCAATTCCGAAGTCTGATACCAGTTTTGCGTTGGTAGATACGGCGACAAAGTGCTTCTCAACCGCGTCGGCGTGATCACCCAGTGATGCGAGAATCCATTGTCTAGCAGCCTTAGCATTGGTCAAGGTCTCAAGGGTTCCAAAAGTCTTCGAAACCACGACGAACAGTGTCGTCTCTGGATCACACACCTCAAAGATGTCGCCGATGGCTGTTGGGTCGATATTTGAGACAAAGTGCATCCGTCGCCCTTTGTCACTGAAGTCATAGAGCGCCCTGGTGACCATCTCTGGACCTAGGTCTGAACCCCCAATGCCGATATTGACAATCGCTGAAAACGGCTTGCCGGTACACCCTCTGCGCTCATTCGAACGAATGGCACGACTGAGGCGCTCCATGCGTCCCAACACATCCTCAACCTCTTGGCCGACATTGAAACCGTCGATTGGTCCGGAGAGG
>DAHZQE010000462.1:0-3993 GCA_027409005.1 Ferrimicrobium sp.
CGTGTCGTCCTTCTCGGCGATGTCGTCGTACAGCCCTTCTCGGCGGCCCTCGGCATCAGACCTTGACGAATGATTGTACACCGCTAGCAACCTGCCAGATGGCAGTACTGAGAAGCAAATGCCTGCGTTGGGATTCGGCAAGCTTGTCGCCCTAGGCTCTGACCAGCTTGTGGCGTCTGAGGAATAAGATATGTAGATGTTGTCGGCCCACCGGCTTCTGAACAAGCCTACATAGCTGCCGTCTTTTGCTTCCTGGACCTCCATGTGAACACATCCGAAACTGTTAGGGATTTCATGCTCGGTCCAGGTGGCTCCTCGATCAGCGGAGACGCGAACGCATGAGATGTCATCATTGCCAACCCAACGAGTACCCGGTTCCGTCCGACACTTGAAGATAGGTATCAGCCACCGCCCATCTTTCAGGACCACAATAGGCTGCCTGATAAAGGTGCCCGCTTCAGGGAACAACACGGCAGGCGGACTCCAAGACTGGCCATCGTCGTTGGATACCTGCTTCTTTACGATCGCGGAGTCCTGGTCGCCAGCACTTTGCGAAGTATAGAGCAGCCAAATCTGTCCGGGTGACGCCTGGAAGAGCACGGGATTCTGCTCGCTCCGGGTCGGGTCGAGCGACACTTTGTCAGGAGACGTCCATTGGCGATGGCCAGCTGGAAGCCGGGCAGCGTAGATGCTGATATCCGACTTGCCTTCTTGAGTGCCGCCAAACCACGCACACAGCACATCGCCATTCGCCAGTACAAGAAGGTTTGATGCGTGGCACTGCGGTGTCGCGGCGGGCAAGAACGATCGCGAATGTGCGAAGGGCTCAGATGTGGGCACCAGCACAGACGAGAAGGCTGTGAATCCTTCAATGCTTCCCATGTTGACGTATATTTGACGGGGGCCGAAGCGAGATCCGATCCGCAAGAT
Source organism: Ferrimicrobium sp. (assembly GCA_027409005.1). Taxonomy (GTDB): domain Bacteria; phylum Actinomycetota; class Acidimicrobiia; order Acidimicrobiales; family Acidimicrobiaceae; genus Ferrimicrobium. Next base: position 931 of record DAHZQE010000462.1, read on the forward strand.
TCTGGAAGAATGATCGAGATGTATAGAGGACTCACTCACGACTCTGTGAAATCGAGGCAGTATACCAGGCAGTCAGCCATGTGCACTCTCTCGTCCGCCCGTCAGCGATAGTGCTTGTACAACTGCGGCCGTCACTGCCGTAAGCTACGGCACGCCAGCAGACGGCATGAGAGGTCGGAATGGTTCTCGGGGACTGAATGCGAGAGTGTCGGAGGTGCCTCCGAGGCGAGGCGGAGGTCGCACCGACACGAGGCACTGACTCGTAACCAGCCTCCGGACAAAGCATCTCCGCGTCTCGTCTGTGACCAGTCCAGCTCCTCTCCCCCGTGCAACCTCCTTTCCCGGAGTGCAACCTTCCCCCGGCGAATGTCTTGTGGCGACATTCTGGGGAATATGGGGATAGACTGCGGCCATGTATCCGATCACGTCCAGGATCTTATGCCGAGCAGGCTGCGAACGCAGGCCAAGAGTATGTATATCTCGAGTCCATTCTGCTCTCCTTTCTTCCAACCTCCATCCTCTCCATTCTCTCACTGTTCCCTACTCCAGATCGGTTTTAGCTATGGCAGGAGGCACGAGCATCTGGTTCAGCCAGGATGCAAAGACAGACCCGAGAGCCATCTTCAATCTCCGTCTGCTCTACCTCCTAATCACCCTCTCGTGGGCTGGTTGCTTCTATGGGGTGCGTCCGGCATTGCAGGACTAAGGTTCTGCAACTGACTTGAACATTGCAGTTCGACAGCGGCAACATCGGCGGCATCCTGACCTTGAAGTCGTTCGAGAATGCCTTCGGTCTGACCCATCTTACAAAGGAGGAGATCGACAACCGCAAGGTGCGCGCGCTCCCTGTGCCATTGTCCACAAGGCTGGAAACGTACTGAAATCTATCAGGGCACGATAGCCGCTATGCTGGCAGCCGGAGGGTCTGCAGGAGCCTTGTGCGCCGCGCCGACCGCCGACTATCTGGGCAGGAAATGGTCAGTTTTTGGCTGGGGTGTTGTGTTTCTCGTTGGTAGGTCATCGTATGCCACCACCCGTCTTGAGCGCGCGGCTGACTTGCTCTAGGTGCTGCTATGCAAATGATCGCCAACTACAACGTCCTGCTCGCAGGCCGCTTTATCGGAGGTATGGGCGTCGGAGCCTCCAGCATGCTTACGCCTCAATTCCTGGCCGAGAACTCACCCAAGTCCATTCGTGGCTCGATGACTGCCTGCTACAATCTCATGATCGTCATGTCGCTCATGATTGCGTTCTTCATCAACTACGGCGTCAGCCTTTGGAAAGGACCCAACATCGCGCACGACAACTCTCAATGGCGAATGACAATGGGCATGCAGCTCATCCCCGGCGCACTAATGTGCCTTATGATCCCCTTCGTGCCGGAGACGCCTCGTTATCTCATCAATCATGGCAAGGACGAGCAAGGTCTGAGGAACCTTTGCAAGCTTCGCGAGCTGCCAGCGGACCATTACTACGTCCAGACGGAGTATCAAGAGATCAAGGCGCAGGTCAATCACGAGCAGGAGATTCACAAGGGTCATAGCTACTGGGTCGTCATCCAGGACATCTTCACCGACCGCAGTAACCTTCAGCGCTTCGTGCTCGCCGTTAGCCTGTTCTTGTTTCACAAATTCACTGGAACAGACTCTCTTAACTACTACGCACCGGCAATTTTTGAGCTCATTGGCGTCAAGGGAGGCTCGAGCAGCTTGTTGACCACGGGAGTCTACGGGACGGTCAAATTCGTCACTACCATCTTCTACGTGGGTTACCTAGTGGACCGCATCGGACGAAGGCTGCCACTGCTCATTGGTGTAAGCCAACACCAGACCCCGTCTCTGAGAGTCATGAATGAAGCTGACTGGTCTCAGGCTACCATGCAAGGCACTGCTATGCTGGACCTGGCGCTATATCTGCGGTTTGCGGGCTCCAATGTAGCGAGCGACACTGTGGGAGGGACACCCGCCGGTGGCATTGTCGGCATCATTTTCATCTACATTTACGCATTCGGCTGGTCATTTGGCCACTCAGTCGCATGCTACGTCGTTGCGGCCGAGATCTTCCCGACCAGAATCGTAAGCTTCAAACCTCCTCCTTCCACAGTCAAGCTGACAATGCTTTAGCGATCCTTCTGCATGTCCTTCTGCTTCTTCGTCAACTGGATCGTAGATTACGGGGTTACGAGAGCAACCCCAAACATGCTGACGAATCTAGGCTGGGGCACGTTCTTGCTCTATGCCGTGCTCACTTACCTTGGTGTCGTTTTCATCTACTTTTGCTTGCCGGAGATGAAGGGCCGATCGATTGAGTCTATGGACGACCTCTTCCAACGACCACTATGGACGATGTGGAGGCACGCCTACCCGACTGAGGAGGAGAAGGTCCGCCATGACGTGCAGGACATGATCAATATGGACAAGCTGGAGGGTGACGGCACAGGCAAACACGAAGAAGCTATTCATATTGAGGAGTCTCCAGTGAGATCATGAACACGGCAGAGCTTGAAGAGTGCTTCAGGGACGGCGTTGAATGCGCCGTGGAACGCGATGATCACAGATTTACGAACTCCGTTGCAGTATGCCGAGAGTCGAGCTGTAGCCTGTCGTCCATGTGCTTCAAGTGCCGGCTTTCACCAAAGTCTCCTCCCAGAAGCACATTCAGCTTCAGGAGATGAGTCGTGTGGCATATATGGTGGAGTGAGACATGTGCCATTGGTCCTAGTCCGCGAAGGTGTTGGAGGTTATTGATATTGCTGGACCGATGACATGCAACTTTCACTTATACCCCAGGGGCGTACGGCTGCAACAGCAAGTCTACCTGGCCCTCCCTGCTTCGCTGCATTCAGCCGTATCATCAATGGCTTCCGTTCTCAAACAGCGTACGTTCTCAGATCCGAGTATCACTCATGCTCGGGTTCTGCAAGCTCCATGTCGAAGGTGTACAGCATGTTCGCCACGGCCATGCGCATTTCCACATGAGCCAGCCTGCGACAGACAGTCGACAGTTCTCGCATCTGGAGCCTCTTCTTGCCCCATACCAGTTGCCAATGCCGCCTCTCAGCCC
>DAHZQE010000469.1:0-5322 GCA_027409005.1 Ferrimicrobium sp.
TTCGAGATCGCGAGCTTCGTCGAGGGTCCGCAGAGGGATCTGCTGCTGAGCTTGCCCAAGGGGTGAGTGATGGTCGTTGCAGGATAGCAAGGGGACGACGCTGACGTGTCGGGACAGGACGCAGTTGTATGTTGAGTCGGAGGCGAAAATGGAGACCTATAAGGATCGGGAGGGAAACAATCGAAAGGGGCTGAATCTGCTGATGCGTGCGTACTCTCGATCCGCTCGTTCTGTGGTGCAACGACTGACCGTCACCTGCAGGCAACTTCGAGGCCCTATCTCGACCGGTCAACCGCGAACAACCGGGGATCAAGGGCGGGGCAGAATCCAACACCACCGCAGCAGAAGAGCCCTTGAGTGGTATTGGCCAGTCGTAAGTCCACTGAGCTGCTGTCGGTGGCGACGACCTGTAAGCGATGTAGAGCATATTCTGAGGGACACGGCAGATTGGATGTGGATGGAAGCGCCACTGCTTTGCACGAGTCTAATGATACCCGCTCAACTCTTCGCAGCAGATTCTCCTCCCTCTGGTCAAGATGATTCACTTTGGTCATTGGTTCGACTGTGGTTGATCTGTATAGAAATGTGTGACAGTGCGGCTGGTGCGCACCGAGTCGCATGACTCCGCATGAGGCAGGCACTCAGCATTGCAAATAGGCGCGCGAAGGAAGGCACCGTGCCAGACCAGCAGCTCTCCAGAAAGCGTCGTCGAGTGCGCACAAGCCTATTGAAAATATCAGGATCGACGTCCTGAGCACTCCCGACACTGGTATCGTCCAAGATACGGGACTATCTTTAGTGCTTGGTTTTGTCTGGAACGATTCGGCTTGCCCGGGCCCAGCAGCGTCGTCACGCCGAAATCCTGGAGAGGGATTCGACGACTTGTCTTGGCTGGGAGTTGCCTGTACTGAGATGAAATTGCCTGCTTTGCTTGTTGCCATGCTCATGTCGCATGCGGCCGTGCCTCGCGATACCAATAATTAAAGTCACGCGACGAAACTCACGACTGCCGATTTGCTCACTCTGCTGGCCGTCGCCGTGGAGAACGCAAGGTCAGCGTGCTCTAGATGATGCAGCGGTGGCTCATTGCGCTGCAACGTTACACTAGTGCCTCATGCCTGAGATGGTGTCCTGCTCAGTCCACCCACAGCCTGCTGACTACTGTCCCAGCTGCGCGAAAGCGGAGGCGGCATCTGACGTCGGCCTGCCTTGTGGCCAGGGGATGAAAACAAGCTCATTCCCAGGGTCCAGCTGTTGGCGCTTGTCGACGATCTAGGAAGGCGTTGCGGCAGCGGTGAATGCCAGACACGAGACTAGCATTGTCCAGCGCAGCAAAGATGGAGCACTCGCATGGGCGGAGTGGTGGGCACGTCGCGGCGGTGAGGCGGAACAGTCCAGACAGTCGTGCTTTCGTCCCTGCACGTGCAGGTTGCCGAGGCCGCTTGTTCTCGTCGCGAGTTTGATCGAGGCGCATGGGACAGACAGCCAAGTACCGGTACCTCCCGACCAGCACGCTACATAGGAGTCGGCGAGCCTGCGCTCCCGCTCGTCACCGGCCTTCGCTGCCCCTCGCGGTCGCCATGTTGGATCGCACAGAGTTGGGTCCTGCCCGTGGTTCGCGGCTCGTCACTTGCACCGCACGGCCAACCTCCAACTAGCCTGAGGACCGAAAATACCGCACCGCAATTAAGCATCGTGACTGCCGGCCCCCCGCCGCACTGAGGGACGGCAAACGTCGTCACCCTCTCCAGGCCACTCTCCCCTACCCGAGGGCGTGTGAACGGCCGCCCGACCACGGATCCCCGGCCATTTCCCAGGCGGCCGGTTGTTTCTTTTTTTGCGTCACGCCCACCGCGACCACAGCCATGCGCGACTGACAGCGACGCCTGAGCTCGGCTGTGGACCCTTCCAGAGGCGCGCGGTCTGCCCTGCTTGCTAATCCAGTTGGCACACTGCGAGCAGCACGCGCAGCAATTTCGTTGGCGTCGCCACCGGCACCGCGGCGATCAGACTGGATCTTGGGCTTTGACCAAGTGTGCTGGATACCTCGTCGTCGCTGGCGCGTCACGGCATTCTTCCGCCAGACAGCCATCTGCCTCGTCCCCGAAATCCCGCGCGCAAGACGTCAGAGGGCGGAGCTTGCACGACCGAAGCGCCCGCGAGAAGCTGCGCGGCAACTGGCAGTTACATCAGACCTTGCTTGCGTGCGCTGCCGTCCCGGGTCTTACCATGTCACCCACTCAGACTGCAGAAAAGCCGCTGCCAGGGTCAGAGCCGTCATCCTCCGCCGCCTCGACGACGGAGAAGACCAGTCAAAATGGCGCGAGTAAGCCGCCTTCAACTACATCCGCCGACCCGCACGACTCTCATCCACACACCGCACCCACCACACCGGCTTCCTCCACCACAGGCGCGCAGACGAATGGCGATGTGAAGCCTCCACGGCCGCAACCGCCTCAGAAAAAGTCGACGTTCGGGCGACTAAGTCGCATGTTTTCGGCCAAGGACGCCAATTCAGAAAGCAAAGAGACTTCACGGGCCACCGTCGCCGACAAAGTGCCCGAGTCTGCCATCGAGGAGAACGAGGCTGGCGCGACACCCAAGCGACCGGCGCCGGCTCAGTGGACATCGTCGAAGAACGCCGGGATGGTCGGTATACATCGCCATGGCTCGGACTCTAAGCGAGACAAGCGTGACGAGGCCGCGCCTGTGCCCAGGAGGTTCTGGATCGATGAGGATGGCGAACACCATCATTTCTTGAAAAGCCAGAAGCGGCAGGAGAAGTTGACAGACATGATGCGGGACTTCATTGGTGGGAAGAGGAAGAACCATGATGAGGAGCAGCCACTGTCGTTGGTATCGACCTGGATGGACCAGATCAAGCATGAGCGCGCGAACAAGGTTAACGTCGATAAGAACGGCGGACCCAACGCAACCGCGTCGCTAGTCCAGAAGTACGGAAAGTGCCAAGAGATCGTCGGCCGTGGCGCCTTCGGTATTGTGCGAATAGCACACAAAACAGACCCAACCGACTCGAAGCATGAGCAACTGTACGCCGTCAAGGAGTTTCGAAGACGTCCTCAGGAAGACGCGAGGAAGTATAGCAAGCGGCTGAATTCCGAGTTCTGCATCTCGTCGTCGCTCCGGCATCCAAACGTCATCCACACCCTTGACTTGCTGGAAGATGCCAAGGGCGACTTCTGCGAAGTCATGGAATTCTGTGGAGGCGGCGACCTCTACTCTCTCGTCCTCGCCGCCGGCAAACTGGAAGTCGTCGAAGCCGACTGCTACTTCCTCCAACTTATGCGTGGTGTCGAATACATTCATGAGATGGGCGTAGCGCACCGCGACCTGAAGCCCGAAAATCTTCTCCTCACCACCCACGGCTCGCTGAAGATTGCCGACTTCGGCAATGGCGAGTGCTTCCGGATGGCGTGGGAGACGGAGCCGCACATGACTGCAGGTCTGTGTGGCAGTGCGCCGTACATCGCGCCCGAGGAATACACCGACAAGGAGTTCGACCCTAGGGCGGTCGATGTGTGGGCTTGCGGTGTGATTTACATGGCGATGCGAACGGGGAGACATTTGTGGAGGGTGGCGAAGAAGGATGAGGATGAATTCTATGACAACTACATAAGGGGCAGGAAGAGCGAGGAGGGATACGCGCCGATTGAAACTTTGCATCGGGTGAGTGCAGGAATGATTCCCACGTGTGTGTGTTGCAAACACTAACGACCTATGAATCGCAGGCTCGGTGTCGCAACGTCATCTACAGCATCCTCGACCCCAACGCCAGCCGCCGCATCAGCGCCCACCAAGTCCTCAATTCGGAATGGGGCAAGGGCATCAAAGTCTGCAAAGCAGGCGAAGAGGGCCAATGACAATGAGAGTCGGGGTAGAAGGCAACTCTCCGGAATCGCTACTGCTTCGGCCCCTTCCGATACTTTCCAGCTCGGGATATGACATGGCTCTCGCTCAAGGATGAACGGTACCTCCCCCTGACGGCATAGCAAGCGTTGGCTCGCACTTCACAGAACCATCCTCTCTTTCACGACCAGCATTTCCGCGACCTGCAAGCGACTGCATTCCGGCCATGCACAGATGTTCTCTGGCCGACTTCCGCTCACCATGATGGTTTCGGCCGCACGTCGTAGCGAATGATATCTATCGCGGATGACGAGACCCATGACACAAACGGCCAGCACACCACATCACTACCCGGCAAGGGCGCCTGGGAGAGGCTGGCAGGCTGGCCGTTGAATTGTAAATACGAGATAGGTAGCGACTTTGGTGAATGAACAAACAACAATGTAAAATCTGTCACTCTGACACCTGCTGTGAGGTGAGGTGACGATGCAGTCGGCCGGGTGTGACGAGTCAGGAAGGGCGCGGCGGGTAAGTAAGGTTACGTCAGGCCGTGGAACCGGTGACCTGGACTCCCATATCGGCTCCTCGGAGACGACTCGAGTCTCACAGCCTTATCGGTACGGCGCTGCAGAACATGGCCGCTGAGCCCCGGACATCTGGACCCCTTCGGGCGCGCGACCACCCATCGCTCACCAGACGGCTGGGCAGAATGGAAGATTGCCATACGGCTGTTGACGATGATACTGAACTCCGACGGCGCTGTGAAGCGCGCCGACCGCCTGCTCTTCAATCTTGACCATCCTAGACCGAACGGCGCGCCGTCTTGGTCGAACGATCAGATCAGCGAGACTCCGGCCACAATGGCCTGCCTGCGGTTCCCATCCCGCCACTCACGGTCCTCGCGTCGACCTAGCTCCATGGCTTTCACAATTAAAACGGCCTCCGTGGCTTGATCAACTGCTCGGACCATGATTTCAAATTACCAAGTCATGTGGCCGGATCAACCGCTTTGGTGGTGACTGAAACGCACCGTCTAGGATCGAACCTCCAAGCGTACGCTTCGCTGTTGCCGATCTCCGAGGAAGCCGAGGGACAACATGGTCTGTGGCTGTCTTTCATGTGGCCCTAACCTGCCCAGTCCACGGCAGAGTACTGTATCGGTAATATCACCACGGGTGTCCCCTTGAAATGCCTCCGATGAACGGCCTCGGGTCAAGGAGTGCTGATATTGAATCCATTCTGCCATTTGGTGACGTCCTAGTGTGGGCTGCATGCACTCCACGCCCAAACATCACGACCACGGCGAGGACCTTGCTCCGCGTGGAGATGGTGCTGCAGGAACTCCTGGAAGGCGGGCGAGGTTGTCTGGGTAGGCCATCATGAATGTCTGGGTGGATCCTCTTGCTGACGGACTTTATGAAGTCGTCGACAAGCCGAGAATGATGCACGACCGGA
>DAHZQE010000474.1:0-4828 GCA_027409005.1 Ferrimicrobium sp.
GTACGCGTCTCTAGGCCCGGTACTGCCAAGCACACCAACAGTGGAGGCACAGCCACGCCAAACCCGGCTAAGGCCCTGCGGTCAGGCCAACAGACGCCGTTGAAGGCCAAGCTCGGCCGTCCGCGCCCAGTGATGCCGACGCGGCAGAATACTGCACCGTCGCCTGCGAAAGTTGGCTTGACGTTCGTGGATCTTCCGCGCCTGTCGCGGCGACAGCCTTCGTTCAACGCGCGGGCGCTTGATCTCGCTAGTGAGATTGGTGACAACAAGTGGGGCCCGTCAAGCGGCGATGCTGGTGGCATTGCTGGCATACCTGCGTCTTTCAGCGAGCAGCTTTTACGCGAACGAGAACGCGAGCGGATCCGCGAAGAAGAGCGACGGCAAGGCGAGGAAGAAGACAAGGCAATGGTCTCACGTATCATGCTGGCACGCATGCACACGCTTGAAGAAGGCTTCAAAGAGGTGCTGAAAGGAATCAAGGACCTTTCGCAGAACGCTGGAAGCTCGAGGAGGGAAAGTGAGGTGGGCTCAGAAGTGCGAAGGGTGAAGCCGAAAGTCATCACGACTGCCAACAGCAGTCAGAGCACCGGGATGTCGGGAGCGCCAAAGACGCCACTGAGCTCGACGGTGGAGGGAACGAAGAGAAGTCCGAAAAAAGTTGTTCGGCGCAACACCAAAGGCAAGGGCCGCGAGACCGCTGTGGTCTCGCCTGAGCCTGCTGCGGCAAACGAGAGTGCTGAGGCGGCGAGTCCGGAAAGCGTGAAGTCTGCTATTCCCCCTGTAGCTGCAGACGATCGCAAGGAGGAGGAGGAGGCGGTGGCTGCGGCGGAGAGGCCCGGGACTGCGGTGTATAATCCCCGCGCAAGACAGGGAGGCGAAGATGAAGATGCATAATGCTACACTGCTGCATAGATTGGTTTGCTGCGATTCAGCGAGGTTCGGCACATACGCATATTGCATTGGTTCTGCGGAGCTTCTGGTACGCTTTCGGACGGCTGGCATCTTGTTCATCAGATTCAGATCTCGCTTCGCGCAGCATTTTTAGCATGCAAGGCTGGAATTATCATGATCTTTGTTTCATGACGAGGACTGCTGTCCCGTCGACTTGTGACATTGGATGCTTCCGGTTAATGTTGGAGGTGTCTCCTTGGCACTACGTTGCCTGCACCAGGCTGAAACGTTGCACCGGCTGTCGGCCTTTTCGGGCCTGCAAGGGCCGTATTTTGCTGCCGCGTAGCGAGCTGGATCGTCGAACACCGTCAATCCTGACTGACAACAAGTGCACTCTAATTTTTGCAGTAGAGGTATCAAAGTTTTGCCCAGATCGCTCGTGATTTACAGAACGATTGCATCTGGCCAACCTTTGGGCCGACGGACTCCCTTCGCTACGTCGGACCAGGCTTTGCTCTCTGGCGCGCTATACTCTATTGCATACGGACCGGGCGACAGCAGACATTTTGCGCCAATATACAACACCTTGGTATGAACTTCTGGCGCCCGCGAAGGCCAGGTGCACACAGCCTTCAGCGAGTATCCATCTCCTCATCCATTAACCCGCCTTGGCTTCATCTCCTAAGCCTCTTATGGCTGGAGAGTCGCCCGCAGTTTGGGAAATTGTCTGCATTGAGCGTCCAGAGATATAGATGTGCTGTCGCACGCAGGTAACGGAACTATGCCACCACAAGCGCCTTCATACTTCCTTTCTCGACTCCATTTTTGTTGATCCTCAGGCAGGCGTTATCAGCATGAAGACTACTTTCGCTCTCCCCGCTCTGACGCTGGCCGCCTCTGCCTCTGCCCACGCCATCATTTAGAAGATCAAGGTGGACGGTACGAACCAAGGTTAGCTGGTTGGTGTCCGTGCACCTCCCAACGACAAACCGGTCCAGGACGTTACGTCCCCGACAATCGTATGCGGTGCTGCTGGCGAAACATCCAGCACTTTGACCACTATCCCTGCCGGCTCGAAGGTCGCGGGGACCTGGGTTCACGCGCTCGGTGGTCCGTAATGGCCGATCTTGTTTCGCAGCTCTGCTGGTAGTCATGAGAGCTTGTCGGAGCCCTGACTGATGTGTTCCATAGTAGTGCTGGAAGTCTGCTTAGTAAGTTTGTAGCTGGTGCTGGTATATGCCCTCTGTGTTGCCGACAAGGGGCCACAGTGAGCAAGCACGTTGATGGGAACCCCAAGTGAGCCGGATCAGGTGAATGGTACTGAGGCTTCTTTCCTGCTGCAGTGAGTGTCCGAAAAATCGTCAAGGGAACCCAAGTATGCATGAAGGGGGTATCTAGATCATCCCATCCCCAGCTTAACGCCACGCTCAAAGCACAATCCACCCGATCTCATCGCCGAACAACCTACCAATTCCACGTCCTTCCCGCCGCTGTAATGACCGGCGGCTTCCACCCCGCCAACCTCTCGGGCTCAATAACCCTCCTCCCCTTCACCTTCTCCTTCTCCTTCTGCCTCTCCCTCGCCTCCACCACCGCCTCCGTAAGCACAATCACATGATTCTTCAGACTATACCTCAACATGTTCAAGTTCTGCAACGTATGCAGCACATCACTCGTCATCATCGCCAAGCTCTGTCCAATATCCTCCACACTTATCTGCGGGGTACCCTCTGCTTCTTTTTCGAGGAGGAGGTCGACGATGACTTCTTGCCAGTATGCGCGGTAGGATAACAAGCCGAGATCGGATAAGGGTTTCTCGGGCGAGCCGAGCTTGCCTTCGATTTTGGAGAGCTCGTAGGAAAACTGGATGAGCAGTTTGCCGTAGCCTTTGCGTTGGTGTTGGGGGAGCGTGAGGATGCAGGCGACGTTGTAACCGTCTACGCTCTCCTTTTCCTTTGAAAAGTAGCCGACGAGGTGGTGGCCGTGTTCGGAGCGCACGGTCATGCAGTAGAAGAGGAAAGGATCGACGTCGTAGTACAAAGTCTTGTGATCCAGGAAGAGTTTGGAGAGGAGGCAGAGGTTACGACACCAGGTCCGTTGGCGTCGGCCATCGATTTCGAAGAAGGAGACGTTGTCGTCGCGGTAAATTTCGTTGCCAGGTGGATGGAGGAGGGTGCATTTTTTGCGGTGCCGGCGAAATTGCGTGTTGTTGCCGAAGTAGGAGAGGCAGAATTCGCAGATGAAGACGAGGTCGCAGTCGCTGAATTCGGCTGGATAGGCAGAGAAGTACCAGGGCTCGATCTCGTAATTACCCATTTGGATGCGCTCAAGATTGCGGACCCGGGAGATTTCGGTTTGGTTTTGGGTCATACTGCCGCCGGTGCGAAGCTTCTCGATTTCTTCTTCGCGGCTGTAGGGGCCGTGCTGGGGGCCGGCTTTGGCTGCCATGGCCGCTTCCTGCACATCGACGAGGTCGATGTCGCCGTCCGCATCGGTGTCTGCCAGGGGGGTGGATTCCAAGTCTTGGGCGGCGATGGTGACGGTCGGATCGAGGTTCTCTTTCCCGCCATGAAGAGAGCCTCGTCTGCTGCCTTTGGCACTGAAGTCGATAGGCTGCTCTGACGGTTCGCGGGTGGTCGCCGCCGAGCGAGGCCGCTTGTGAGATTTGGTCGCCGCTCTGGAGTCTGCCTTTGATACTTGTTGCGCCTTCGACTGTGCGGTCTTCTGCTTCGACTTCGCATCGGGCTTCTCGGGCAGTGGCCACTCGACCTCCTGAGACAAGTCCAGTCGTTCGGCCGGCACCCACTCATCGAGACGCTTGTTGAAATCTTGGTAGTGTACGTAGTATGTCGGCCGTCCTTTTCGGGTCTGTATTGATAGAATCTCTGCTCGTCGTGTTTCTCCTTCCTGGCATATGTGTCAGCGGTGTCCTTGGTGGCGTTGTCGCGCAGACTTCGCGACAGACCCGCCGAGCGGGCATGTACGGACACGTACCTTCTCGACCATGGCCTTCGTCCCGATACTGTGCTCATGTCAATCCACGTCTACGCTTCTCGAGGCTGGTGATGTACTCACGTCAACGTCGCCAAGGTCGCGATGCCGCGCTCAGGCTGGGGCTCTTCGCCGTTTGCGGCGGCATCATTGCGAGGCGCCATGATGGGCGACTGATTCTCGGTATTTGCGACACGCTGTGTGATGAATTTGGTGATGTAGTGCGCACACTCGATGTCGTCGTCGCGATCCAAGCCTCAAACTGCGCCCGTACCGCGGAGCTTTTCCGCTCTTTCAAAACTTCGGGGCTTCAAGGCGAATGGGCGAAGGTTGCGATTTCTGAGAGCGGAGAACAATTGCAAGATGTTCGTGCCTTGAATGCGCTGGCAAAGGAGGAGATGTCGAAGATTGATGCAACTCAAGTGTCGAGTAACTGGAAGAAGCTTCAGGCACAACTCAAGGCTTCGAAGCCTCCACACGAGAGCAATGGCCTGAAGCGCAAGAGAAAGGACGAGAGCGAGCCGCAAGCCAAGACGTTGTATAAGAAGCCCAGGATCGATGCGCGCGCGCGACGGAAGATGGGTACGGCAGGCTCCAAGCCCGCCACGAACGACGACGAGAAGGCCAAATCCAAGAGCGATCTGACGAAGGACCACGACATCCACGCCGAAGACGTCTCCGCCGCCTACGGGGACGGCGCAGCAAAATCCTCCGTTACCTCTCATGCAAAAGACGAAATCAACGGCGGCCTCCACCCCGCCCACAAAATCGGCAAATACATCGCCCTCGACTGCGAGATGGTCGGCACCGGCCCGCCACCCCATACAGACCACGTCCTCGCCCGCGTCTCCCTCGTGAATTTCCATGGTGAACAGATCTACGATTCCTACGTCTTACCGCCTAAAGGAATCAAGGTAGAAGACTACCGCACGCACGTCTCGGGTAT
>DAHZQE010000487.1:0-5174 GCA_027409005.1 Ferrimicrobium sp.
TGAGTGATGTCCGTTCAACCCCGTAACCATGTTCGAGTGCATTCTGCATTAGCTCTGCGAGCACGATAGCAAGCGGCGTGACGCGTTGCGCGTCAACTCGTTCTGCCGAACCCTCCAAGACGACGTCGAGATCTCTTCCCGGCAACTTTGACTCTTTGGCCAGACGTATAAGTGCCGCGATCACCTCGTCAATCTCCACCTCCTCGGAGATGTCCCTTGATAGGAACTCATGAACAACTGCGATCGACCGAATCCGACGCTCTGCCTCCCCGAGAGCGAGTTTGGCCTCGGCGTTGGATAGACGTCGCGCCTGCAGGCTCAACAGGCTAGATATCGTCTGAAGATTGTTCTTCACTCGATGATGGACCTCACGGATAGTCGCATCCTTGGAGGCCAGCAGGCGATCGCGTTGCCGAAGGTCAGTAACATCACGCAACAAAAGCACATAACCGCTGCCAACGTCACCACGATAGAGAGGGAGACAATAGAAGGTCACGGTTACACCTCGCGACTTCTCTACCTCTTCAAAGACTGGTGCTCCGAGTATATCTGCACGCTGGAGGGCCTGTATCCGCAGGCCAAGCTCCTCTAGGTTCATACCCACCCTAACGCTAGGGCAACCCAGGCGATGCAATGCGCTCAACGCGTTAGGTGATAGAAAACGAACACGCTCATGGGCGTCAAGAACGCAAACGCCATCACCCACTCGAGGCGCCTCCTCTACTTCGCTAGGTGGATAAGGAAAACGTCCATTGATAAGCATCCCCATAAATTGATCGAACAGGCTCAGATACGTTGATTCAAGTTCTCCTGGGTTACGATGTCGTTCGCTTAGCTGATCTCTAATCATCACACCGAAGACCTCACCCTCCTGGAGCAGCGGTATGAACCAGGAGTTAATATGGCGACCAGTTCGAGGGTCTGATCGGACCTCATGGACCACTTCCGCTCGGTGAAAGCAGCGATAGATCGGTGAATCCTCTGTGAGGTCAAACTGCATCCCGATCAGATCCCCTGGATGCGCTGTCTGTGACGTAGCAGGACGCACCTGCGAGACGATGGTGTAGCGAGCGCGGCGACCCTCCTGGTTCTCGATCGGAAGGGCGATACTCAGATCACTGAAACCAAGATCGGCTAGGAATCCCCAAAACCTCAGGAGCTCACCCAAGTAAGTGCGTCGTGAATCGACGAGCGAGGTCGCATCCCGTTCCAACATGGTTACAACGCCACCTGCGATCCAACTCGTCGCTCAAACCGACGCAGTGTTGTTACTCCTTCGGAGGCTAAGAGACTCCTGATCGCAGGGGCCCGATCCGCAACATCACCGAGGCCATGCGCATCCGAGGCTGTCGTCAGCGCTACACCACGATCAAGGAAGCGCTTCAAAAGCTCCGGAGCGGGATAGAACTCTTCAACCGGCTTGCGCATTCCAGCGGAGGAGACTTCAGCGGCAATCCCGGCAGCGGCGGCTGCTTCAGCCATCCGATCATAGTACTCCGTGGGTACCGACGGGCGATGGCCGGCTACCTTGACGAGGTCTGGATGAGCAAGCACGTCGACCGCATGAGTGGCGGCCAACTCCTCTAGAGCACGCGTGTAGGCCGACCACGCCGGCTCCACGCCAATCCGTTCCCACTCCGCCATCACCACCGGGTCATCAACGTGGTCGAACGGCCATGCATCGATCCAGTGCACCGACCCCAACAGCACATCGAAGGGATACCCTTGCAACAGCGACTGCACCCGATCCATAGCCTCGGGGTAGTAATCAACCTCCAGACCCATCACGATTGGAAGACCTGCTGCCTTCGCCTCCTGAACCACCGCGACATACTGATCAAGATCCGCCGTAGCATTGCTCTCCCAGTAGTCTTCCATCAGATCTCGCATAGCGCTCTCTGGGTATCTCCGAAAGTATCCAGAGAGAATAGATCGCGCCTGCGAAAAGCGGTAAAAGTGTTCGGTTACCGCAATCTCAGACACTCCCTGAGTTGCTGCATGTTCACAATAGGCAGCTAGCTCTTCGAGCAATACTGGGTGGTCTTTTGCGCCATGCGACCAGAGATGGAGATGGTAGTCGATCATAACCACCAGCCTAGTTCCTGCTCGGCAGCGGCAGAGAAGCAGAGCCAGCACCAATACACCTAGCTACAGAGGGAATTGCAAGATCAAACCCGGTCTAGCCAACCCGAGATGCCACCATCGTAGTCGAGGCGACAAGTGCCGACAGTGCAGTAGGCGAGTCAAGCTCGAACTCGGCGATTGGGACCTCAAAGAGATCGATGCCCACATCGCGCAGTGCATCTAGCAGCTCCCGGGCATGGGCATTCACAAATTGCAGATAGGTAAAGGCCAGCTCCGAGGTTGCCCGATGAATTGCAGCTGCCATCTTTGGATCATGAGCGAGACGAGCATCCAAGACAGCGGGAGCCTCCTCTTCGAGCCAAACCCTAGCCTTAGTCGCCTCGGGAGTGAATAACCATCCAGGAAGCGCTCGATTGATGATGAAGGCTAATGCGTTAAGATTACGCGTCTTTAGCGCCTCGAGCAGATGATGCGCCTCATCAACAGATGGCCCATAAGGTGCAGCAATAGCGATGAATCCAGTTGCAGATGCAGTGAGCAGCTCCGAAAAAGATCTGCTCTGCTCGACTAGTCCAGGCGCTAGCTTGGCGAAGTCTGCGAAAAAATCGGTTACATCAGTCAAAAAGGCGGATCCAAGCACCATATCGGCTACGAGATAGAATGGGCGAGTAGCAGCCGAGAATAGTCGAGTCCGTCGTGGCAGCGTGAGAAGTGCCAGAAGCGGGGAGGAGAAAAACTCTCGAAGCCGAGCTGGAGCATCCAGGAAGTCGAGTGCGTTACGCGATGGCGGCGTATCTACGATCACGAGATCGTAGCGTTCGTCTGCGGTAAGGGCCGCCAGCACCTGGACCGCAGCGTAATCGTATGAACCGATAAACTTCGCCGAGAGATTGTGGTAGATCGGACTCGCCAGGATCCTCTCAGAGGTGGCCAAATCAGGGGAGAACTGCTGGACAAGATCATCCCAGGCGCTCTTCATGTCAACCGAGGCTGCCCAGAGTTCCCCTTTAGGATTAAGCTCAGGAAGCTCGACACGTCGAGGAGAATTTGCAAGTGCATCCACACCGAGCGTTCCGGCTAGTCGCTTCGCCGGATCAACGGTGACAACAAGGACATTGATGGGCCTCTCGACAGCCGCTGCGACCGCCAGGGCGGCGGAGAGCGTAGTTTTGCCGACACCACCGCTGCCAACGACAAAAATCCTCTCCTTGCTCAGCAGGGTGTCGAGCAGGTTGGTCACCATAGCTCGACCTCGAGGACTTCAGCGACCTCGTCAACTAGCTTTGGGGTCTCGAGGGCACCAAAGTACTCCCCGACTGTAGCGACCTTGAAGGAAGACCCCAACTGATCGACGAAGAAGGCGAGATTGCGATCATGTCTATCGCAGATCCGTGCATACAAATCTGAGGCAGCCAGCACCTCGGCCAGGCCGGAGACTGAGCCAGCTAAGTTGCGAATCTCGTCGACTACGTCTGTCTCCGCACCAGTCATCGGGCCAACAAAGCGACGGTTAACAACCGCACCTTCAAGATGGACTGGGGTCTCGGTTCGTATACGACCCGCGAGATCCAGTGCCTCCTCGATTGGGGTCTCCTCGGGGGTGGCGACCAACAGCGCCACCGATCGCTCTGGATCGGCAAGGATCTCAAGCATCCATTCAGTCTGGTTCTTAACCAGTCCTAGCTGAATCAACTCACCGACATCCCCTGCGACTCCAAGCTGAGAGATCACATGCCCACTCGCAGGTGGATCCACTACGATCAGGTCATAGGTGTTCTGGCGCACCTCGTAGCAGAGCTTGCCTACCACCAGAATTTCGCGCACGCCTGGGGCCGCCGTTGATACGAAGTCAAAGATCTTGCCCAATCCCGGAAACTTCGAGATAAACGGTACCTTAACATAGATACGCAGATACTCAGCCAAGGCGGCCTCGGTGTCCATCTCCATCACCCACAAGTTCTCGGCCACAAGCTGTGGTGCAAACGAGGGCTTGGCAACGCCGAGCATCGACCCAACGTCGCCCTTGCCATCCACCTCGACGATGAGTACCCTCAACCCCCGTCGTGCACCTAGAGTTCCAAGCGCGGCCGAGATCGTGCTTTTGCCTACACCACCCTTGCCGGTGACAAAGATTAATCTCCTAGCAAGCAACTCCTCAATCATGCGCTAGGCGCTAAAGCCAACCTTGCGTTGTTCCTTGTTTGGACCAACCTCGATGAAGAGGATCTTGTCGACAGGGACACCCACTTTTTTACCCTTCCGATCGGTCAACCACCACAACGACTCCTTGGCTGCCTGGGCCTTGCTGAACTCATCGATCACCTTCGCCTGATCGGTCCCCTCATCCATCTCCACTTCAATCTCGCGCATGGCATCACCGAGCCCGATACGAATCTCCACATCTACCTCCTACCTCGCTTGGACCTTGAGATCACTTCGATATCGTCTCACTGGACCTAGACTCTCCAGCTTATCAACGAGTGCACGCAAACTCTCGCTTGCCAGATCGGAAGGCGAGTGGACCACCACTGGCGTACCGTGATCACCGCCCTCGCGTAAGGCCATCGTAAGCGGCAACTCCGCGAGGAGTTCGACTCCCAGTTCAGTGGCTAGCTGCGCTCCTCCTCCGGAACCAAAGATCGGATAGCGTTCACCCCCGGGGGTTACGAAAGCCGACATGTTCTCGACGACACCTCGGACCGGCAGCTTGAGTTTCTTCGCTGCCAAGGCGGAGCGCTGTGCAACACGAACAGCCGCTGGCTGTGGCGTAGTGACCACAAAGATCTCCGAACGCGGAAGAAATTGCTGCAGGCTCAGGGCGACGTCACCGGTGCCGGGAGGCATATCCACTAGCAGGTAATCGAGTTCACCCCAGAGCACATCGACAAGGAACTGTTCTATCGTCTTGTGGAGCATGGGACCACGCCAAATTACCGGCGTGTCTTCATCAACAAAGAAACCAAGCGACATCACCTTTACCCCAAACGCCTTTGGTGGCAGGATCAGATCATCAATGACCCGGGGCATGCTGGCAAGACCGAGAAGCTTGGGAATCGAAAAACCATACACGTCTGCATCCAGGATGCCTA
>DAHZQE010000488.1:0-8937 GCA_027409005.1 Ferrimicrobium sp.
TAGCCTGATGGAGTCGTGGAAAAAGATTGAGGAGATGGCCAAGTCGGCCCATGCTCCAGCCCTCCTCTATCGAGAGCCGCCATCAGCAGTCCGTGTCATTCGTGAGGAGTTCAATCGTGAGTTCCGTAGCGTTACCATCGATGATATGTCCCTATATCAAGAGATAGCTGGCTATGTGTCTGCGATCTCTCCTGAGTTGGCTGATCGGGTGGAGTATTTTGATTCAGCCGCCGAGAAGCTGGCGATTTTTGATCAGTTTCACGTCCGCGAGCAGCTTCAGAAGGTTCTTGAGCATAAGGTATGGCTCCCCTCTGGTGGATCTATCGTGATCGATCGAACGGAGGCGTTGACGGTTATTGACGTCAATACCTCGCGTAATGTTGGTACCGTCTCGCTCGAAGAGACTATCCACAAGAACAATCTCGAGGCGGTCGAGGAGATAGCTCGGCAACTGAGACTTCGCGACATAGGCGGTATTATAGTGATCGACGTAGTCGACATGATAGAGGCACAGAATCGTGAAGACGTCATGCGGGCGTTTAGGGCGGCGCTGGCGCGTGATAAGACCAAGACTCATGTCTACGAGATGTCGCAGTTAGGCTTGGTGCAGATGACTCGGCATCGGATCGCCGAGGGACTGGTAGAGGCGTTATCGGAGATCTGTCCAAGCTGCGGTGGAAGTGGCTACGTTATCGACCCGATGATCACTCAGTAGGGCCTATACTGATCCCGATATGTATGCAGTTGTTGATGTAGGCTCTAAGCAAGCCAAGGTTTTTGAGGGCAGGACAGTTCTCGTCGAGCGTATTCATGCGCTCGCTGGAGACGAGGTGTCCCTTCGTCCGGTTTTGTTCGTTGACGACGATCGTGTTCTAGCGCGATCTGATGAACTCGCTCGGGTAACGGTTCGTGGCGAGATTGTTGACGAGGTCAAGGGTACTAAGGTTATCGGATTTCGATACAAATCGAAGGCCAACGAGCGCAAGCATTTCGGACATCGTCAGAAGTACACCCGGGTCAAGATTACATCGATCGTGGCCGAGTAACTGATCGGCTAGCGGTGTCGAGTGCTTCCTGACGCTCACGGTTAGTGTGGGTTGGGTGTATGCTCTGATACTGAGTATGGTCAGGTCCACGAGAGTGGACGGTGGACTAGCAGGGCATCTGGGTCTTGGGTTCTGTGTTGTATGATGACATGAATCAAGAGGCGAGTTTAATGCCGACAAAACAGAGTTAATGTTGTAGCAGAATTGAGGAGACTATGTCTAAGACTAAGGGTGGTGGATCGACTAAGAACGGTCGCGATTCAAATGCGCAGCGGCTAGGAGTCAAAGTCTATGGCGGCCAGACTGTTCAGGCTGGTTCCATTATTGTGCGCCAGCGCGGCACTAAGTTTTATCCTGGTGTCAATGTTGGACGAGGCAGCGATGATACTTTGTTTGCGAAGGACTGCGGCCAGGTCGTCTACGGTCTGCATCGAGGTCGTAAGGTCGTCTCGGTCATCTCGATGGAACAGGACGCACACAAGTCATAGCGCTCGCTTTTGCAAAGGTGAGCGGATCTCAGGCTTTCCACGCGATTAGACAAACGGGCCCTATGGCAGTGTCGAATCAATCAGGATTTGCGCGGCGATCTTGGTGGATGATCGTGTGGAGCTTGTTGAACATCAGGATTCCATAATGGATATAGAAGGCGGGGTCTCGGGACTCCGCCTTCGTTGGTTTGAGCGAGGTGAGGATGGCGGAGTTCGTAGATGCTGCGCAGATCCATGTGAAGGCTGGTAATGGGGGGGCTGGAGCGGTCTCATTTCGACGAGAGGCCCATGTGGATCGTGGTGGTCCAGATGGTGGCGATGGTGGGAAGGGCGGCGATGTAGTACTTGTGGTCGACCCACAGCTGGCGTCGTTGATTGTATTTCGGGACCAACCGTTTCGCCGTGCGGGCGATGGCGCGCACGGACAAGGGAAAAAGATGCACGGAGCAGGAGGACGCGACCAGGTGGTAGGTGTGCCTCTTGGAACGGTGGTGCGTGACTTCGATGGAACCCTGATTGCTGATCTTGCCGAGACCGGCTCGAAAATTGTGATCGCTAGAGGCGGGAGAGGCGGTGCTGGTAATGCTCGATTCCTCTCAAACCGTCGCCGTGCCCCTGGTTTTGGAGAACAAGGAGAGGTGGGGGAGGAGTTTTGGTTCAACTTAGAGCTCAAGCTCAAGGCTGATGTCTGCTTGATTGGGGAGCCGAATGTTGGCAAGTCTTCACTGATCGCCAACATATCCAGAGCTCGTCCGAAGATAGCAGATTATGCGTTCACGACCTTGGTCCCAAACCTGGGTGTAGTGCGCCCTCCAGATGCCACCGAGTACATCGTGGCCGACATCCCGGGTCTGATCGAGGGGGCCAGCGAGGGCCGTGGTTTGGGGCATGCGTTTTTGCGTCATGTGGAGCGAGCGGTAGCATTGGCATTGGTAGTGCCGGCGGATCTGGAGGAGGTTGTGATGCATGAGCGTGTCAACCAGCTGCTCCACGAACTGACCAACTATCAAGAGTCTCTTGGCCATCGCCCACGGGTGCTCGTTGGTACTCGACTTGATCTTGTCGATGACGAGGAGCAGGCGAGGGAACGCATGTCGCGGGTAGCCGAGGATTTCTCGATGCCCTTGGTAGGGGTGGTATCTAATCTAGATCGCCAAGGGATGTCGAGTGTGGTCTATGGATTTGCCAAAATCGTGGAGTCAGCAAGGGCCTCTGCGCCGGCGACTGTAGAGAAGATGATCTATCGACCTCGCCCTAACTTTGAGGTCAATGTGACTCGTACAGGCGACGCTAGCTTTGTTGTCGAGGGGCGGGATGCCTTGCACGCCGTGGGGTTGAGTGATCTCGGTCAGGCTGACGCACTCGCAATTGTGCACACGCGGCTAGAGCGTATGGGAGTCTTTCGTATGTTGCGACGCCTGGGCTGTCGAGAGGGAGATAGTGTCAGAATAGGAAGCTTTGAGTTCACCTTCGAGGAGGACTGATGTCCGTATCTCGTCTGGTGGTGAAGGTAGGGACGACATCTTTGACCACCGAGGCCGGTGAGTTTCGCAGCGATGTAGCCTTAGCCCTAATCGAGGGCATAGATGCAGTGCGAAGGATTGGGGTCGAAGTCGTCCTGGTCGTATCTGGAGCGATAGCGCTTGGTGTCCGTAGACTAGGGATTGAGCGACCGACCGAGCCTGCAGTACTGCAGGCTATTAGTGCGGTTGGGCAGGTTGAACTGCTCGCGCAACTCTCTCAACTCTTTCGGGGTCGAGGGTTAGAGATCGGGCAGATACTTCTGGCTCCACAGGATTTTGGTGACCGTCGTCAGTACCTGCATGCGCGATCGACGCTCGAAGGGCTTCTGCGTATGAACGTAGTTCCAGTGATCAACGAGAACGATGCGGTAGCCAATGAGGAGATACGTTTTGGAGACAACGATCGCCTAGCCGCTCTTGTGTCTCATCTGGTCCATGCTGACCTTTTACTCTTGCTTACCGATCTTCCAGGCGTCTATGATGCTGATCCGAATTTGGTCAGCGATGCTCGACTGATCGAGCGGCTAGAGGTCGATGCATTCGATTCTGTCGAGGCACGTGGATCAGTGTCCGGTAGAGGAAGTGGTGGAATGTCTTCAAAGCTGGCGGCGGCCAGCATCGCCGCTCGTTCAGGGGTGGACTGCCTGATTGCATCTGCACAGACCGAGTCGGTTGTGCTGACTGCAGTGTGTTCACGCCCGTACCCGTCCACGCTCATTCCCTCCCTCGGGGTGCGCGAACCTGCTCGTCGGCTGTGGATAGCCTATGCCACTGATCCGGAGGGTCTACTCGTCGTGGATGAAGGGGCTCAAGCTGCCCTGCGGACCGGTTCTGCCTCGTTGTTGGCGGTTGGCGTTAGCGAGGTGAGAGGTCGATTCATAGCAGGGAACGTCGTTGAGATTGCGACCGCTGAGAGTGGAGTGTTCGCGCGCGGTATAGCTCGGGTTGATGCATCAGCGATCCTTGGAACTCGAGGAGTCATTGTCCACCGAGACGATCTCGCTCTTGTGGTGCCAGGTGTAGGCAGTCGCGGTGCTCAACCGTTACGCTAGGAGAATGGAGAGATCGACTGTAGATACGCCGCCACCGGGGAGATCTCCGAGTGCTGGCACCGCCGAGCCAGTTCCCAATCAGGTTGGCCTTGAGACTATGGCCAAGGAGGCGAGGGCGGCACAACGCTGGCTGGCGGCTAGCTCAGGCGCACTCCGCGGTCAGCTACTCGAAGCAATGGCGACAGCGCTCGAGAACGATATCACCGAGATCCTACTCGCTAACCGCCGAGATCTCGATGGTTCAGCGGCACTGACGGTTGCTCAGCGTGACCGACTGACGCTCAATGCGGCACGTGTCGAGGCGATGGCTGCCTCGGTTAGAGAGGTGGGTCGCCAACGTGACGTGGTGGGTGAGGTCGTCGACGGCTGGGTGCTGCCCAATGGTCTCCGTGTGCGTAGGATTCGAGTTCCGCTTGGCGTGGTAGGGGTAATCTACGAGAACCGCCCGAACGTCACCTCGGATGCGAGCGCATTGGCCCTGTACTCGGGCAACGCTATTCTGTTGCGTGGCTCGTCGCAGGCGTTCTACTCAAATAGGGCCATCGTGGAGTCGCTCAGGAGCGCCATTTCAGAGGTTGGCTTACCGGAGGGACTTGTTGGTATGGCGACCGAGACGAGCCGCGAAGGTGCACTCGCATTTATGCAGCTTGGTGCGGCCATGGATGTGCTAATACCACGAGGTGGGCCAGAGCTGATTGCCACGGTTAGATCGCAAGCTACGGTGCCGACGATCATAGACGGAGATGGCAACTGTCATGTCTATGTAGATGCAAGCGCAGATCTTGGGATGGCGGTGGATATCATCAAGAACGCTAAAACGCAACGACCTGGGGTGTGTAATGCTATGGAGACGCTGTTGATCCACGTGGATGTGGCGGAGCCGTTGTTGCGCCTACTCGATGAGGAGTTGGCGGCTGTCGAGCTTCGCGGCGATGAGCGTACAAGGCAAATCTGTGAACGTGCATTGGAGGCGACCGAGGAGGACTACGCTCGTGAATTTTTGGACCTCATTCTGGCGGTGCGGGTCGTTGACAGCTTGAATGAGGCGATAGATCATATTCGGCGGTTTAGCTCTGGCCATTCAGAGGCGATCATCACTGAAAGCTTTGCTAACGCACAATGCTTTGAGCGTGAGGTTGATGCAGCGTGTGTCTTGGTCAACGCTTCAACTCGGTTCGTTGACGGTGGCCAGCTTGGAATGGGCGCTGAGATCGGGATCAGCACTCAGAAGCTGCACGCGCGGGGTCCGATGGGTATTGAGCAGCTTACCACCACCAAGATAGTGATCGAAGGGGAGGGGCAGGTTCGTCACTAGCCTGGAGTGGTGTTGTTTCTTCAAAGTCAAGAGGAGGTCTCTGATGCACTCTCGCAGGTTGGCTACCTGCCGAGTACAGAGATCGCCACGACCGTCTTCCTTGCTACCAAGCTTTCGAAACCCATCTTGGTTGAAGGACCTGCTGGAACCGGCAAAACCGAGCTCGCCAAGGCTTTGGCACGGGCGTTTTCGCTAGAGTTGATTCGACTTCAGTGCTATGAGGGTCTGGATGAGTCGCGCGCATTGTACGAATGGGATTACCGCAAGCAACTGCTCGCCCTTCAGGCGCATGCTGAGCAGGAGGTACAGTCGATTTTTTCATCGGAGTTCCTCTTGGAGCGACCCTTGCTGGCAGCGCTACGTGGAACGACTGAGAAGATATTGTTGATAGACGAGGTAGACCGGCTCGAGATCGAGACTGAGGCGCTGCTCCTCGAGGTCCTGGCGGAGTTTCAGGTAACTGTTCCTGAGTTGGGGACGGTGACGGCGACCTCCAAGCCTATCGTTATTTTGACCTCCAATGGTATGCGCGAACTCTCGGAGGCACTGAAGCGAAGAGCGCTCTACCTATACCTCGACTATCCTAGTCAAGCTCGCGAGCGGGATATAGTATGTGCTGCCATTCCTGAGATCGAGGAGGAGCTTGCAGATCGGCTAGTCTCGATCGTTGCACGGCTGCGTTCTTTGGATCTCAAAAAGAGTCCCTCTATTTCAGAGACGCTAGATTGGGCTCGTTCACTGCTGGCTCTCTCGGTCCAGGCCCTTGATGACGAGGTGATGGCGTCGACACTCCCCATCTTGTTGAAAAATCGCGCCGATATCGAGAGAGCCGCCAAGGAACTCTTGACACGGAGCTAATGTGCTGCTGACAACTCTGCTCGCTTTCGTCTACGCCTTGCGGTCTGCGGGGGTTTCCCTTGGCCCGTCTTCGGTCATCGACGCTGCTTCAGCGTTGATGACTATAGATCTCCTAGACAGGGATGTGGTGCGAGCAGCATTGGCAGTCACCTTGATCAAGGAGCAGTCGTCGCTGACTATATTTAATCGGCTCTTCGATGTATTCTTCGCTGCTGGGTCGCATCTGGACTCATCGGTGGAGGACGACGATCTGGGAGCTGCGATTCGGGATGCATTGTTGTCCGAGGATTATCAGCGACTCAACGAGCTGGTAGGTCAGGCTGTCGAGCGTTTTGCTGGTGTCTCACCGGAGCGGCCAGTCTCGGGCGTCTATTATGCGTATCGAACCTCTAGAGCTCTTGACCTCGATCGTCTGCGTTTTGAGCTTCTGGCAGGTCTGGCGACTCGTCAAGAGGGGGAGGCGACCTCCGTCTTTGATGACCCCGACTTTCAAGCCTCTCAGCGGCTCAAGGAGCTGAGTCAGACTATAGATCGGGAGGTGTTGTCGCGTATTGTCGAGGCCAGAGGAGCTGCAGAGGTGGCACGCACGCTTGGCCTCCACTTGCCGGAGGATGTGGAGATCATGCACGCCTCACGAGAGGAACTTCGGGAGTTGCGGCGTATAGTCACGCCACTGGCTGTCAAACTTACGGCAAAGCTTGAACGCCGTCACCGAGCTCGGAATGTGGGCCGACTCGACTTTAGGGCGACTATTCGGCGGTCGTTATCTACTGGTGGCATTCCGCTTGATCCGATTACTCGTGATGATCGACCTATGCGTCCGGAGGTGGTGCTGTTGGCTGATGTCTCCGGGTCGGTGGCATCATTCGCGCGCTTTACCATGCAGCTTTTGTTCGCACTCTCGCATGAGTTGCGGCGGCTCAGAAGTTTTGCATTTATAGATGAGGTAGATGAGGTTACCGAGCTTCTCGCTGGAGATCAGGATATCGAAGCCGCGCTGCGCGGCGTGGCGCAGTCCGCCAAGGTGGTCGGTTTAGTAGGACACTCAGATTATGGAGCGACATTTCGTCACTTCGATGAGCGCTACGGGTCAGCTATTTCGCCATCGACTACCGTGGTGATCTGTGGTGATGCACGGTCTAACTATCATGAACCAGAGGCAGATCACTTTCGAGCCTTCGCCGAGCGAGCGAAGGCGACCTATTGGTTGAATCCTGAGCCACAGGGCTACTGGAATACCGGTGACTCAGCTTTGGGCCACTACTCCCCTTGGTGTAGCGCGGTGGTCGAGTGTCGCACCCTGCGCCAACTAGAGCACTTTGTCGAACAGGTCCTCTAGCAACTAGCGTCCTCATCCACTGCTCCACCAAACTGGCTCGTGGTACCGTACTGGACGTAGCGGATAGTGCCCCCACCGAAGGGTGCATAGCTATAGCCTGCAGTTCCAGAGCAGACAGATGCGGGGCTGGCTCCTGGATCGGGCACCCATAGCGGGGAGCCCGAGGGCAGTGCTGCTCCGTTGGGCGCACCGGCAGTGATCTGTGACCATTGGTAGTTCGTTGAGTAGAAGCCGACATTAGCGACTCCGAGCGACTCTAGCGCGGCTATCGAACCCAGGATGGCGTCGTAGTTGTGAGCGCCGTTGCCGGTCCAGCTTCCGCCGCTCTCTATATCTAGCCACCAGGTATTGCGAACGATGGAGGGAAGGTTGGCAGCGTTGGCATTGAGTGTTGCGGTGTCGTAGGCAAAGATCGCCTGTTGCCAACCAAAGTTGAAGTTCGCACCTGGAGCCGCGCATGAGTGTCCAGCATCCACGTAGAGTTGGCAGCCTTGGGTAGTTACTGGAGTGTTGGCGAAGGTACCGGTTGCGGTGGGTTCGTCGTACTGGCAAGTAGTTGAGTTCCAACCGGGCAGCGAGGTGCCAACCGCTGCGAGACCCACGTCGGTGCTGTTGTTCGCACACCCACTCGGAACGAAGTCGGTGACAGCAGGGTTAGCGTTGCTTGGGCTCGGGTTGTCACCGAGGTACACGAAGGGTTGGGTGGCGTTCCCTGCGATCTGGAGGGCGGCCATGAGGCCTTGAGAGATACCACCCGAAGGTACTCCACATGATGGGCTGTTCGGGGGTGCGTAGTCGAAGCTGAAGGGGTAGCCGTTGGTCTCTACGAACATGAGCCCCTGTGGCGAGTTAGGAAGATCTTGGCAGTTCCAGTTGGAGACGTCATACCCATGTATTTGTGGAACCATCACCATCGCCACGATCGGGGCCGGTATCTTCTGGCTTCCGAGCGAATTTAAGAATGGGGCAGACCCGAAGTTAAAGACCCCACCGTCAGCGGCGACGAGCCAGTAGCCGTGGCCTCCAGGGGTGACCGTCATGCCAACCACCGGTTTATTCAAGGGGTGCGATCCACTCAAACCCGTAAGTCCGTCTGAGTAGGTGGAGCCGTAGAATCCTGCGTTCCCAAAGTCGAAGACCCCACCGTCAGCCGCGATTAACCAGTAACCCTGCCCGTTAGCTGTCGGAACGATGCCAACGATAGGGGCGTTGAGTGGATGGGATCCAGAGAGACCGGTGATGCCATAGGTATAGGTTGATCCATAGAAGCGAGCATTCCCAAAGTTAAAAACCCCACCGTCAGCGGACACGAGCCA
>DAHZQE010000502.1:0-7867 GCA_027409005.1 Ferrimicrobium sp.
CCCGGGTGGTGGAATGGTAGACACGGAGGCCTCAAAAGCCTCTGCTCGAAAGGGCGTGCGGGTTCGAGTCCCGCCCCGGGTACCCAAGGCCGTTGGCGAACCCGATACTCTCGCCAACACACCTCAACGATCTGCGCATCCTTCGTCCTGAAGCGGCCATCCCTGGAAGGTGCAGGTTCGGTGTCCGCTGCAGTACAATTATTTGGCCGCATCGACGCAGTATTGCATGGCCGCTAAGGTACGGTCTCCGTGACGATCATAGGATCGGGCCTTTGTGGTGGCGACGTGCCGCCGTCAGCGGTTGCCGCCAGATGACGACGTTTCCAAAAGGCCTACGACCAAGTTCTACCCTTCAGGGTGAGGAGGATTTTGCCTAATCCATAGGCAGCTCAGTGCAAGTACAGTCCTGCTCAGTCATGGCATCGACGCCCATTCGCATCGACTCCTGCGACTTCTCCGCTAGACGTTGCGGACACTAAGATGGACTGACTGTTCTAAAGAGTTTGCCCAAGATCAGCGAAAGCCGATTGGCCCTCAACATCGGAGCAACCGACGATAGGTTGGTCGCTTTGTTCTCTTATCCGGGTGAGAAGCTAGAGATTGATAAGGTAGGGAGTTGACCGTCGTTCAATCCCGATGGTAGTGGTTTCGCCATGGCCTGGGAACACTTGCAGATCATCGCGAAGTGGAAGGATCTTCTCCTTCATTGACTGGTTAAGTAGCTCTGTGGAGCCACCGGGAAGGTCGGTTCTTCCGACTGAGCCTTTGAAGAGATGGTCGCCGGTGAACAGTACCTTGCCATCGGATAGCGACACCTGGAGGCAGATCGAACCAGGGGTGTGGCCCGGGGTGTGGATGGTGTAAAACTCCATACCTGCACCTTTAAAACGGTCGCCGTCATGGAGATCCTGAATGAGTTCAGGTTCACTAAGATCGAGACCGGTCTCCCTGAGTGCCTCACGAAGCATTCCGCTGGACTGGAGGGGATCACGTAGGTAGTGGGCGTCGTCTGGATGCCGACATACAGGAGACTCCGGATAGCGTTGCGAGACGCTGCGTGCTCCACCGGTGTGGTCGACATGCCCATGGGTAGTGATGATGGCCTTAGGCGTGAGGTTATAGTGGTTTACTAGAGCCACAATGGCGAGTGGATCGGGCGGACAATCAATGATGACGCACTCCTGGTTATCGTCGGAGACGATCCAGGTGTTAGTACCTGCGACCCAGAGTGAGCGACCGACGATCATTATGACTCCCTTGGCTGTGGTTGAAGAATAGCACCTGATGGCACCCGTTTTGGCGAGTAGCGCCTAGCTTACTAGGGAATATCAAGAGGTTGTCTTTTGGGAGGCGTTGAGGGACGGTATGGCACAGCGAATCATCATTGCAGAGGATGAGGCAATCATTCGGAGAGATCTCAAGGAGATGCTCATCGCCGAAGGTTATGACGTCGTGGCTGATCTTGGGCGGGGAGACGAGGCGCTTGAGGCGGTCAGAACCATGCGCCCTGCGGCAGCAGTGCTGGATGTCAAGATGCCAGGGATGGATGGACTGAGCGTGGCTGAGGCTATCAACGCTGAGCAGCTTTGCGCCGTGATTATCCTCACCGCTTTCTCGCAGCGGTCGTTGGTTGAACAGGCGCGCGAAGCCGGGGTCATGGCCTATCTTGTTAAGCCCTTTCAGGCCGGTGACTTGGTGCCTGCCATCGAACTTGCTCTCGCTCGTTTCGACGAGAAGATGTTGGTTGAAGGCGAGTTAGAACGGATCCACGACGAGCACCGCAAACTCGAAGAGAAGTTAGAGACTCGAGTAATCCTAGATCGAGCAAAGGCTCGATTGATGGATGAGTATCAGCTCTCCGAGTCTGACGCCTTTCGCTTCCTACAAAAGACTGCGATGGACACGCGTGGCAAGGTGAAGGATGTAGCGGAGAGGGTGATCGATGGCAACCTCAAGCCCGGGAGGTCGTAGCGAAGAGACGGTACGACTCCTCGCCATCGACGGTTACTCGTTGATGTTTCGAGGCTATTACGCCATCCCTGATATGCATGGGCCAAGTGGTCCGACGAACGCACTTTTTGGCTTTTTCCGTATGCTTATCTCTGCCATCGGTCAGTTTCAACCGCATTATGTTGCGGTCGCGCTCGACCACCCTTCGGCGACCTTTCGTGATGAGCTTTATGCAGATTACAAAGGTGGACGCGCAGCCACTCCCGATGAGCTCCGATTTCAGCTAGAGGCTGTCCGTGGCTTGCTTGATGCTCTCGGTATCCCAAGTATCGAAGTTCCTGGCTACGAGGCAGATGACGTGATCGCTACGCTAACGCGGATGGCAACAGACCAGCAAGTCCCCACCGAGGTCGTCACGGGCGATCGCGACATCCTACAGCTCGTGCATGACCCTATGGTCCGGGTGCATCTAACCGTGCAGGGGGTCTCGAATCTTGCCACCATGGACGAGGAGGCTATTCGTCAAAAGTATGGGGTGGATCCAAATCAGTACTGTGACTTTGCGGTCCTTCGCGGCGACAAGTCCGATAATCTGCCAGGAGTTCGCGGAATCGGGGCGAAGACAGCAGCGAACTTGTTGGAAAGATACGGCAATCTCGATGGAATCTTGGCTCAGCTCCCTGCGCTATCACCTCGTCAGCGCGCGGCATTGGAGGAGGCGGCGGCAGACCTCCCGCTATTTCGCAAACTTGCCCAACTTGACCGGGAGGTACCACTCGGTCGGAACCTTGGAGAGTTGATGTTATCGACTGACGTAGACCTCTCCAAGGCTGAGCGACTATTTGTTGAATCGTTCGGGTTGCGAACCGTCTTTGAGAGTTTGCGAGCTTTGTTCGACTCATCGGAGGCAGCTGTGGCGAAGGTCTCGAACAAGTTATCTGGCAGCACGCAGAGGGTCGACTCTTTGCGTCAAGCGCTCAATTCAGGCTCATCCTTCGTGGCAGCTGCGGCGCGCTTCGATGGTGAGGCAGGGAGGGTGCCGCCGTCAGCCCTGGGTTTTGGTTCTGAAGTAGGAGTGGGGGACTCAACCATCTGGATCAGCGCACAACCTAACACTCTAGATGCCGAAGATGCCGAGCTCCTCGGCGAGGTCTCGCTGGTTGGGATCGGACTCAAAGAGTTGGTACGCTCGCTGCATATCCTGAGTCCGTCGGCGTTGGCCCCTAAAGAGCTAATTGATCTCGGAGTCCTCGCATACGTCTTAGATGCCTCAGAGCGTCGATCCGACCTACGTGAGGTAGCCCAGTTGTTGGAGGTTGATTGGGTCCATGAGGCTTCAACTGACCTCTTTGACGTGAGTTCTGATGAAACCGCAATCAGTAGCGAGCTTGGCGTCATTCCGAAGTTGTTAGAACTTGCGCTTACTCGCATCGAAGAGGAGGGTGTAGGGCGGCTTGCCAATGAAATTGAGCTTCCACTGGTGAAGGTGCTGACGAGGATGGAGATCGCCGGTGTTGCTGTCGACCTTGATGTCCTAGAGACCATCGGTTCCGCTCTAGCGTCTGAGGCGGCTTCATCGCTTGAGGAGATTCACGCGTTGACCAGTCCAGGGTTCAACCCAAACTCGCCCAAGCAACTGGGAACGGTACTCTTCGATGAACTTGGTCTGCCTCATGGAAGAAAGACCAAAACTGGTTATTCAACCGATGCCCGCGTCTTAGAGAGTCTGCGGGAACACCCATTGGTGAGCCTTGTACTTCGTTTTCGTGAACTAGATAAGTTGCGGTCAACGTTCTACGAAGGGCTTCGAGGAGAGATTGCCGAGGACGGAAGGATACATGCAACCTTTAATCAGACGGTTGCGCGTACCGGTCGGATATCATCTGAACACCCCAACCTCCAAAACATTCCAGTACGTTCAGGTGAGGGACGGCAATTCCGCCGCGTGTTTGTCGCTCCGCCCGGCTCGCTATTAGTGGCGGCTGATTACTCTCAGATCGAGCTAAGAATTCTCGCTCACCTCAGTCAGGATCCGGGCCTGATCCAGGTCCTGAGTTCTACAGGCGATGTGCACTCCCTGGTCGCCGCATCGATCTACCACGTTGATCCTTTAACGGTGAGCTATGAACAACGGTCCGTCGCCAAAATGGTAGCCTATGGACTCTCTTATGGCATGGAGGCTTACGGACTAGCGACGCGCTTGAGCATCTCGAATGAAGAGGCCGAGGCTATCCTATCAGCGTTCTTTGATGCCTACCCGGGATTAATGAGCTATCGACAGGAGGTAGTTCGACAGGCGCGCGAACTGGGGTACACGACTACATTGCTTGGTCGCAGGCGGTATCTACCAGAACTGCGCTCTTCAAACCGTGCACTACGTCAGGGTGCTGAGCGCCAGGCCATGAATGCACCCACGCAGGGCCTTGCCGCTGATATCTTCAAGATGGCGCTTGTTGCGCTGGATCGTGAGCTCGAAGGCACAGGTGCACAGCTTGTGTTGCAGATTCACGATGAGGTAGTAGTAGAGGTTCCTGCTCCCAAAGCTGATGCCATCGCGGGTGTTGTTAGGGAGACCATGGTTAATGTGATTGAGCTAGCTGTTCCTTTATTGGTAAATGTTGGCGTGGGTACGAATTGGGCGGAGGCACGAGAATAACTACAACATCGTTAACTATCCGAGAACTGTTAGGAGAATTCTCCAGGTCGCGGCCGGGACGAGCGAAATTGGGCTATCATTAACTGAGAGTCTTCAAGGACTCGATTTGTATTGGTTCAGTTTTGAAATATTCGGGTAAGGAAGTTCATGAGCGAAGCGGACGTGGCTGCAGGAGTCGAAGATGATGCGGCCGCAGATACCATTGTGGTAGACGATCTTGGCGAGACGGGTCTTGAAGACGCTATCGCCAAGAGTGTTGTTGACTTCGATGAAGGCGATGTCGTTATTGGCACCGTTGTAAAGGTCGACAAGGACGAGGTCCTTTTGGACATCGGGTACAAGTCAGAGGGGGTCATTCCGCTTCGTGAGCTTTCGATCCGCAAGGATGTCGCTCCAAGTGAAGTCGTCAACCCCGGAGACAAAATTGAAGCCTTAGTTCTCCAGAAGGAGGACAAAGAGGGTCGATTGGTGCTTTCCAAGAAGCGTGCTCAGTTTGAGAAGGCTTGGAAAGAGATCGAGGCCATCAAGGCCCGTGATGGGGTAGTTCGAGGCGAAATTATCGAACTTGTCAAGGGCGGCTTGATCGTCGACATCGGCCTCCGTGGCTTCCTCCCGGCGTCACTGGTTGATTTGAGGCGTGTCCGCGACCTTACTCCGATGATTGGTCAGGACATCGAGGCAAAGATTATCGAGCTTGACCGAAATCGTAACAACGTGGTCTTATCTAGGCGAGCATTTCTCGAAGAGAATCAGCGAGAGCAGCGTGAGGAGTTCTTGACCAGCATCCGGCCCGGAGAGGTCAAGAAGGGTGTTGTCTCTTCGATAGTGCACTTCGGAGTCTTTGTCGATCTTGGTGGGATGGATGGCCTCGTGCATGTTTCGGAACTCTCTTGGAATCATGTCGATCACCCATCCTCTGTGGTTTCAGTGGGAGACGAGGTCCAGGTCCTTGTGCTCGAGGTTGATCAGGATACCGAGAGGATCTCGCTCTCTCTCAAGGCGACCCAAAGGGATCCTTGGCAGGAGTTTGCAGCAGCGCACAAGGTTGGCGAGCTTGTCTATGGTCGAGTCACGAAGCTTGTTCCGTTCGGTTGCTTTGTCCAAGTGGCAGCTGGCATAGAGGGCCTAGTTCACATCTCTGAGATGGCACTCCACCACGTCGACCTACCAGAACAGGTGGTCACGGTTGGCGAGGAGCTTTGGGTCAAGATAATCGACCTCGATCCTCAGCGTCGACGTATCAGTCTCTCTATCCGCCAGGCTCTAGAGGGTGGTGAACTCGCTCCTGAGTATCGTGACGCATTCGCCGAGTATGGGTATGACGAAGAGGGCAACTTTATCGGCCCAGCTGAAGGTGATGAGGTCGCTGAAGGCGACACCGATACCGAGTAGTTGATTGGCTCGCACATGGCGGGTCGTTTAGGTAAAACCCGAGTCATCGCGGTCACCGGAACTATTGGTTCTGGAAAGTCCGCGGTGCTCGGGTTTTTTGCTAGGGCCGGAATACCCACGATCAGTGCTGATGCCGTCGCTCGTGAAGTGGTGGCTCCGCAATCCATGGGCCTAGCGGCTCTGGTGGATGTGTTTGGTACTGATATCCTCTCCGAGGACGGTTCACTTGATCGTGGCAGACTCGCACGACTTGTATTTAACGATGATGTTGGTCGAATGCGGTTGAACCAAGTTACTCATCCGTTGATTCGATCTCGTATCCTCGAGATGTTGCAGGAGATGAGCGATAGTCCGGTTGTCGTAGTCGAGATTCCGCTTTTGGATGATCATACTGTCGCTGATTACGGTATTGATGATGTATTGGTTGTTCGGGCCTCAACGGAACGAGTGCTGCAGCGCTTGGTCGAGGATCGTGGGATGGATCCAAGCGATGCAGTCGCCCGAATGAGGGTCCAAGTTCCCGACGCGGTGAGAGACCAACTTGCCCGTTGGAGCGTCAGTAACGATGGTGATCTCGAAGGTCTAGAGAGGCAAGTAGCCGGAGTGATCGAAGAAATAAAGATGCACTAACCATCGGCCGATACTGCTAGTCATCCAGGAGGTGCAGGTTGGATCTAGTTTCAGCGGAAGATATCAATCAAAAGATTGAGGTCTTTGAAGCCTCGCATGCTGTGGCGGGAAGACTATTGACGCTTGTCGAGCGTGATGATATTGGAGCCCGCGAAGTAGCTACCCTGGTGAGTGCTGACCCGATTTTGGTGTCACGAATTATGCGGATGGCTAACTCCGCCTTCTACGGAACTGGCGGACGAGTGCGTGAGTTACACGCCGGCGTCGCGATGCTAGGGTTTGAAGCCGTTAAATCTTTGGCGCTCGCCTCCTTTGTTGAGGGTTCTGGAACAGTAACACCGCAGGATTGGGATCACTCGATAACCTCGGCGGTAGCTGCGGCGGAGGTGGCGCGAACAATTGGAGCCGATCAGCAGCAGGCATTTTCGCTCGCGCTCTTGCATGATATCGGAGAGGCGGTTATAGCAAGCCTAGATCCTTCCTTTCACGAGGTTTTGGATAGCCGTCGATCGATGCCATTGACTGCGGATGCCGAGTCGGAGATGTTAGCTTCGGAGCGGAAACGTTATGGACTTCATCACGCAGCTATTGGGGCGGACATGCTTGCCAGTTGGAACTTCCATCCTGATCTGGTGCAAGCAGTAGCCCAACACCATACACCGAAGGGATCACTGTCGCGAACCCACGCTGCGCTGGTGGATGGGGACCGAATCGCACACATCATCGCCTGCGGATCGACGCTAGCCGAGATTAGGGACTTGCCTGGCATCCTGCTGCCTAACTATGTAGGTGATACACAGCTAGAGACAGTATTGACTAATGTTAGGGCGCGCTCTGCATCGATGATCGCTGATCTGTTCTGAGAGATTTGGGGGTCAGCACCTAACATGGGGTCTGCAATTCGGCAGTTTCAGATGTAAGTGCGAGATTAGGTCGACTATAGCTAACCAGCTGGGGTGAGTTTGGGAGGGTCGCTGGGGCTCCGCCAGCACTGTTCTGGGCGTCGCTGGGCAGGCATGGATGGATACCATTTTGGGCTGGGGTGTAATGCGTACCTTACTCTCGCATTCAGAGCGCGCGAGGCTGGGATGTCGTTGGCGTGTAGCAATCTGGCAGTCAAAGATGGAGGGTGCTGCCAAGTCGGTTATGCAATGGTGGGGTGATGTCTTCGGTCTTGGTGGTCGAACCGCTTTACTTCGCCACTATGACGTTAAACACCACGAGAGACCATGAGAGACC
>DAHZQE010000512.1:0-5934 GCA_027409005.1 Ferrimicrobium sp.
CGCGACGCGTCAAGGCGCCAGCATGGCTACTGTTGCGTCCAACACGCCGGCAGCATCCCCTAATCCCGCGGGCCCAACTCAAGCGGACACGAGAGGAAGAAGACGATGAGGATGACCCGACTAACGATGAAAATTGACTCGAAGAGTGGCCAAGACCTCAGGACCATTGTCTTGGACATCACGAAACTTGCAGCGAAGGACCTGTTACCTGAAGAATGCAGCCAGCTGCTTGACCGGTGCACAATGGCGGCAAGCCTTGTGCTATCTCAAAGCATATGTGGCACATAATCGAGAAGTAACGCAAAGAAAAGGAAGTCGTGGCCACGCTCAACTCAATGAGCTTGCAGGAAGGCCAGAGACTCGCGTGTGCAGTCATAAAATATTACCCGAAGCTCTGGCACATAGACGACAAGGATCTTTGGCACCACAAGGACAGTCTGCTGAGCTTGAACGGTTATGACTTATGTTTATAGACCGATATGAGAAGTGCTGAGGATACATGGGAACATTGTCACTGTGATACGGAACATAGTCGGGTCGTCCTCATCGTCTTCTTCCTCTCGTGGCCGCTTGAGTTGAGCCCGCGGGATTAAGGGATGCTGCCGGCGTGTTGGACGCAACAGTAGCCATGCTGGCGCCTTGACGCGTCGCGTCGCGTGGGCTGCCAGCAGTGGACTTGGACATGGGCAAAAAGGCCGCCTTCCGTGGGAATTGACAAAGTCATCTTAATCGGATTCAATGATGTTGTTTAGCGGTCGGACAGCGAGATTCAATGATGCTTGTGACGAGTTGCAAGATCAACCCACTGCGGATAGGAGAAGAGTCGAGTTTTTCGCCGCAACTTCGCCCAGGTATCCACAACGCCTTACGCATCGGTGACGCGAAAGTTGCTCGCCTGTCGCTCCTTCCTCAGGAGTGAGATCAACCACCTCACCTCGCCACCCGCCCCCCCAAACGCCTCCCCCGCACCGCCAACTCCGCCACCACCGCCGCTTAGTGTTGTAAGTGTGGACAAAACACAGACTCCAAAGTGCTTGTGGTCTCCTCTCCTATGTCTCGGTCAGACTCGCTCACCTTTGTTGTGCACGTGCCACCTGTCAAGAGACTTTGCATGTGGAACAGCGTCCCAGTCCGCCGAGAGCCCGAGAAATGCCAGCTTCGTTGAACTCCTGATGCGGTTTTCGTTCACCTCCCGAACCTGCCGTTCTACCGAGACGACGAGCATGTACACCGTCGGCTCCCCGAGGCCGAGGCGCATAGCATAGGTTCGTGGGCCTGCCCGGGCATTCGCGCCGCGCGCTCAATACCCAGCCAACCACCCAAATTTGTTCAGCTTGATCCTCGCCCCGACTCCAAGGACCACCAGAACCGACGCCACCACGACCGCCCACAACTGAATCTCCAACACACTCTTGTTGAAGGTCGTCTGCGTCGCCGCACAGACCGTCGCCAACATCATCAGTAGGATCACATACCCACTGACTCTATGATACTTGTACAACGCCTTCGCATTGTCCACACCTCCAAGAAGCGATGGTGCGAAGAATTGCAAGAAGCCTACAAGCGCTTGGAGTGCTACCAGGATGTAGGTGACGAGGCCCAGGATGGCGTGAGGGGATTCGAAGTGCGTGCCATTGTGGTCGAATTTGTTGTCCTCGATTACGACCAGCCCGGCAGTGGCGGCGAGGATCGCGATATCATTGAGGGCGGCATGTGTATAGGTGCCTTGTTTCTTTTGCTTTGCGGTGTGGGTGGGTTGGAGGACAAGGATGCCTTGAACGAAGAAGAGGACGGCGGAGGAGTTGAGGAGCTGGGATAGCAAAGTCAGAGTTGGTGGGCAGTATACTGAGAAGCAGACGAGCTTACAGGATGTGCCGAGAAGAGCATCAGGTCGTTGCTGAAGACGCTGCCCCATACTATCGCCGCGAGCTGAGCATCGTCAGTGTCCCATGTCTTGGCACATGTCCGGTACGGAAGACTTACGATCCATACTCCGGCTTGTGCAACTACGCCAGTGCCTGCCATGCATGTCAGCGCGGTGCTCCTCACCGCCGGTCAGTGTAACGCTTTTGACTGACCAATCACGACGTTATGGTATAGCGGTTTCGCCTGCTGGCTTGCATCCCCCGGCCCTCCGAGCAAAGGCTCCTGCTCCGTGCCCGCGCGGTTCTGTTGCTCCACGTCCGTCATTTCTTCCCGCTGTTGCCAATAATCTCTTCGTCGGCTAACTGCTCAAAGGATGGGCGCGAGAAATGCGACGGGAGGGAGACAAGCGGTGGAGATGTTGATTGATATGGAAGGGTGAGGCTAGAGACAGCTTTCCCCGCACCAGCCCAAAGCGGAAGGAGGAGCATGATCGATGATGAAATGTGCTGTGGCAGCTGACACCGCCTTCGCAG
Organism: Ferrimicrobium sp.; assembly: GCA_027409005.1. Taxonomy (GTDB): domain Bacteria; phylum Actinomycetota; class Acidimicrobiia; order Acidimicrobiales; family Acidimicrobiaceae; genus Ferrimicrobium. The sequence continues at coordinate 2,400 of DAHZQE010000512.1, forward strand.
CTATAGAACATATTACTCGCGGCACCAGCACGCTGTTCTCGCAACGCTCGATGATTCATCCTTGGGCCGAAGGATGAGGGTATGCATGCAGTAGCTTGTATAGGTCTCAGAGCGGTATGCCGCGCGTGAAGCTTAGTCGGTTGGATAGAAGGGAGATGATCAGTGTTACGGGAATTGGAGATGTAGCGATCAATCGTCGCAAAACCCGGCTAGCTGTGCCAGCATGCCCGCCTCTAGTTAGGAAGGCGCGAAGGGCTAACAATGCATCGGCGCGGCCTCGAGCGGACATTTGGGCAGGAGACATGCGAGGCCGAAGCCTGCTGGCAGGTCAACTCCCCGACGGAGTCGGGGGTGAAAGGTGGGCGACAAGACATCCTCCCGTCTCCACTAAACACCATCCTACTTCGCCGAGCGCGTTTCTTCGTCGGTTGTGCCAAGCGATCGCACATGTACCGGAAACTCCTCACGAGTGCACCGCATTGATTGTTGGCCAGTGTTGAGTGTCTGTTGTCTGGATGAATCGAGGTCCCTACAAAAGTGCAGTCGGCTGATTCATCTCTTCAACGGCATATCTCGGCACCACAACATCTCCTGCATAGAAATCCCGTTACAGGCTATTCAAACATTATGTGTATACAATTACCAGCACAATCGCATTTGGGTATCTTTGTAAGAGTCAGCACGCACCGCCAGCCATGTCTCATGATTACTCCCTCCCTCTTCAAATCCTCTTCCGCATCACCAGCAGCCGCGGCTGCAGGATCACCCACCATGGTTTCGCCATATCCAGTCTGACCCAAAAGCAACCTCTCGTTGCCGCATATCACCGCCCATGCCCCATGGTGCTCGGTTGTTACGAGACGCCAATCCTCTTCTTCCTCAACTTCCACTCCGTCCTTGTAACCCTCATCAACAAATCCTCATCCTTGATCGGAAGAAACGACGTCAAGACCTTCATCGCATTCTCGAAATCCGCATCCAACAGTATGTCCCTCGTCGCGTCTATCAATGCCGCACTGACCGCGTGCAACACATCTAAATCCGCTCCGCCGAAATCCTTTCCACCACCTATCGGCGCATCGCCGAGCAGCATGAAGACATCCCACACCCTGAGCTGAGCCGGGAAAGGTATGCTGAGGTGGAAGAGCGTGAGGTACCATCGAGTCCCGTAGGATGTAGATGGGATACCGAGTTCTTCTAGTTTCTGCGCGACGTCGCCTCCGTGCAGCCAGTCGCGTTCGAACTCGTTCAGGGCAGCGATGAGGCCGACGAACTCGGATTGGAAGAGCTGTTCCAGTCCACGGAGTTGCCAGAGCCGGACCATCATTACGAAAGCTTGTTCTTCATCGTAGTAACATAAGAGAGTGGCTGCCAGGCTTGCCATGCCCTGGACATAGCCTGGTTCTGGGCAATAGAGGCTGATGGCGTGCAGGATGCGGAAGAGAAGACGCTGTCCTCCTCGGTAGCGTCGCCGGAACATGATATGCATGCTGATGGTGCGCGGTACGTCGACGTCTATTTGAACATCGTCTGCGCAATTCTCGTCTTGCAGGCGGTGATACTCAGCGATCAGCTGCTCGTCCGTCACGTACTTCCCTCGTCGTTTTGCGCTGGCTAGTATGAAGCTGTGCCATGCCGTAGCTCGCCATCGATCCGGGATGCCTTTCCAGGTGCGACTGATGAGCTTCGGGTCGTTGGTGTCAAATTCGAAGCGCATGCCGCCTCCCTTGGCATTTGCAGATTCGCGGACTGGGCGAGCCATCTTCTGCCACTTGTCGTTCCTCGACCATTCACGCCGCTTGAGCGTCAAAGCGCCCCTGTTCGAGTCGTCTTGCTCGGCAATGTCAGACAGTCCCGGAGGCAGCAGTAGCATATCTGCAGCATCGGCCAATGTACGCCGATCTTTGCTGAAGAAGGGTGTTGCTGGGCCGTGAGCGGAACGACTCGATCTGAAACTGTGTATGGAGCCAGGAGCCTTGTTGATGGGTCCGTCTCTGCTCGGACGTGCAGGCACTGATCTCGCAGACCGAGCATTGGAGATTCCTCTCTGCAGCTTGCGGTCTCTTCGGTTCTGTTCGGGGTCGATGCGCAATGCGGATGCTACGCGGTGCAGTCCCGGTGGTCCAGCTTCAGTGGTAGACGGTCGAGACGAGTCGCGCTGGGGTTTGATGAAGCCGTAGCGATCGACGTCCTGGCCAGTTACCTCGTTCCAGTCTTCCAGTCCGCCAGCCAGCTCCTTTGATTCGCGGATGTAGCTTCTCCGAGCGTCCTGTGACGACGGCGGTCGAGCGGTGCCGTTCTCGGCCGGTCCATTTGAGCTGCTCACCACTTTTTCGTCATTCACTGCAATGTCAGGTGTCACTCTATTGCTGAGCGGTGGTGCGCGGCCGTCCTGCGGTATATCTCGCGGCGCCACCCACTCCGCTGCTCGTTCGTCGCCAGCCTCATACATGCTGCGGACCTTCATCGAGAAAGCAATCTCTTCCGCGGAAAGTACCCTCCCATTCTGCAGAGCCTGCAGCAAATGCACGCTGGGCTTTCGTCTGCCGCTCACGAGTCCTGTGCTTGGCGATTCAGAGGCAGTCGTCGGACCGCTCGGTTGCTCCTCCTTGGACTCTTCCGCACTCACGGGCTTCTCATACTCGGCCGTCCCTATTGGCTGCACCACGCCATTGCCCTGCGAAACACCATCGCCTTGCGCAGCAATAAGCTCGCCCATCTTCTTCCCGCCAAACATCAATGAGCCCCTTTGCGAGAACTCGACTTTGTCAGAGGCGAGGTCTTCCAAGCCTATGTCGTCAAAAGTAGTCCTAGGTATCTCCGTCTTGATACCCTTGAAGCTCCGGACGCGTTGTGGCCCACTCGGAGGTGGCGGGAGAGGTGAAGGTGGTCGTGCTTGCTCTCTTGACTTCTTGCGACTGAAGGGCGAGCGACTGCGCTTGATCGGCCCTGGTGGCTCATCCTCGTTCGCCATAACGGTCGGCAGAGTTGGGCTGCGCGCAACACCGATCTGCTGGCTCTCGGCGCATGCGGCGCGGTCGGTGGTGGTCGGCAAGGAAGGCGCGATACCAGAGTCTCTCTTGACATCATCCGCCTCCGACAGCGCCGAAGCTCGAGGGTCCTTCAAGCTGCCGACTGTCTTGGTCGGCGACTGCGGCTGAGACTGTGTCGATCCATTGGCAGCAGCTCTGGGGTCCTGTTGCCTGACGGCGGTGACGGCGACAGGCTGGACTCCGTATTGGGTTCTCTCGTATGGGACTGCCTTGAACATGGCGGCGGGCGACGAAGCAAGGGCGAGATCCGGCGTGGCGGGTCTAGAGTCATCGGGCTGGTAATGAGCAGCGTTTCGAAGGACCTCGCAAGAGCTCACAGGAGATGTTGATCGCCACGTCGACAGAACAGCGTTTGGGAGTATGGGGAAAGGGGAAGCCGCGTGAAACGGCACGCGACTCAGGCGCAATGCGCCGTTTCAGAGCTTAAACCTTTTTGGAAACAGGCTCGCGGCGCAACCGATGCCGAGCACAGGAAGTCGTAG
>DAHZQE010000515.1:0-5280 GCA_027409005.1 Ferrimicrobium sp.
TTACGACGAATATATCGCATCGTTTCCCGATTACCGAATACTCAATGTCCGCTTCCACATTGGAGCGGCTCAATTACGACTCACCGAAGTTTTTCTTGATAAAGTCAAGGGCAATGCGCATGTCCGCTTCCACATTGGAGCGGCTCAATTACGACAAGATATATTGATGTTGTGGTCTTAGCCACACCACCCTATGTCCGCTTCCACATTGGAGCGGCTCAATTACGACGCTTGTTGGATGAGCGCGGGGTCGAGCACCCTTTGCCCATGTCCGCTTCCACATCGGAGCGGCTCAATTACGACATATCATTCGCTGTGTTGTTCTGCAAGCAATTCCTCAAATGTCCGCTTCCACATTGGAGCGGCTCAATTACGACGAAAAAATTATCCGAAATTAACACTTTGGTATTGGGTATGTCCGCTTCCATCATGGCTATACTATCACCGACATTGCAGAACTGGTGGAGTACCACCCCGTCGCATCCGCTCCGGGCGACGATGCCGCTCACAGCAATCTTGTCCAGCTCGTGCAACAGCTCGAACTGTTGGCTCCTCGCTTGCTGTGACGGCATGCGACGTGGGTCTTCTGCGATCGCTGCGGGACATCGGTCGATACCGCCTCATCCACCCTGACGGCCACAACTACGCCGAGGACGGCGACTTCTTCTGCACCGATTGCTGGGAGCAACCGAACCGACTCGACTTACTCCGCCTCAACATCAGGAGCGACGTCTGAGCTGAACTGTGGCGGGACCCGAACTGCCGGAAGTGCTACGGATTTCGTGATTTTGAAGTGCTTAGTGAGGTGATCGACCATGCCCTCCCACTTCCCATCGAACACTTCCTCGACTAGGCAACTCGGGATCGGAGGAGAGGTTGGGACGACACCAGGCTGTACCTCTCGAACTGGGGCGCCGCAGGTGACACCGTCCTTGATGTGCCGTACGTGAGCGAATGCATCGTTCGGAAAGTCCGCTCGAATAATGAACCATCTTCCAGACTGGCGATCGGGTGGAAGGGCGAGAGCGATCTCAGGTCTCATGGCGAGTGACGCCCGTCCCTTGTGAATCCTTAAGGCGAACAGGCGATCGAGGTAGTCGGTCGTGTCAGCCTGTGGTTGAGCCTCGGTTAGCCAAGCCAGGGCCTCACTGGGCAGTCCGGGTCCCCAGAGCAACTCGGCCGGAAGATTCGAGCGCTCGTACTGAGTATTGAACTCCCAAACACCTTCGTCCTCATACACCGCCCGGACGACCACGCACAACCAGTTGCCCGGCTCGTGGAACGTTGCGAGTTGATAGTCACGCATGATCCTGTGCGTCGTGCCAATCTTTGTATCGGTCCAGGCGACGACGAGAACTTCCCGATCCAGTGGAGCCGGGTAGAGACGACCCCCTGGTGTCGAGTGTCCCCAAAGACGATTGATGATCTCTGCAAGATCATGGATTGTCCGAGCAGAATCAGGACGCATACCGGCGTGGTAGCTCTGGTGTGCTACATGGTTTCTAATCCGACGGTAAACCTCTTCGGTTCGCTTGTTCCGTTGTCCATGCAGCAAGCCCTCTTTCCTCGCCCACTGCAGGAGTGAGGAGAACGTTGCACGAAACGCCATTGGCTCTCCACTCTTGCGCAGCTTCAGATTCCAAGCCGGATTGGCGTAGGTCCCACCATGGTTGACGGCCTTGTAGACATCCTCAAAGTTTTGCACCGAGAGCGTGTTTTCGGTTTTGTCGGTTTTATGCACGAAGGGGATTGTGCCGTTGTAGTACGTCACGAAGCGCTCTCTGAATGCCTGTTCCATGACCAGCCACGAGAGATCGTTGGCAACCGTGAATGCCTCGTAGAACAGGATGCCGTAGCTGTGGAGCGTCCTGACCCGTTCAAAGCTATTTCGCGTATCTTCGGGAACGTCGGGGTGGAGGTCGCAGCTTGCGATTACCCGTTGCTGGAATTCCGCTGCGTACTCCGGCTTGAGTACCTGTGGTCCCGTGCTCAGCCCGAGCGGAGTGAATCGGAGGGTTCGCTCGTCAGGGGTGGTCAGTTGTTCAAAGGTCTTGATGTCCATACTCTTCTAGTGTCTCAAATCATGATCCGTCGAGGTACGAATAAAGCCACTGCGGTCCGGCCGATGGGCGCAGTGCATCTGCATCTAGCTCACTCAAATACCGGCCGGCAATCGTGGGATCTGTTTTGATGTCGCCCACCCTGCGAATCTTGTTCCGCACCACTTGTACACGAAGGCTCATCGCCAATTCGATTGCCATCTTGCTGGAGTAGGTCAGAAGCAGTTGAGAAGAGGACCGAGTGATCGCGACGTACAAAAGTCGTCGTTGCTCCTCCACCGCAGCTGCCATCTGAGTTTCTGATGCGCGGTCAGGAGTGGGAAGCGTCGGCACGATTCCCTCCACGGTCAGGGCAAGAGAGAAATCCTGTTCGGTGCCAAATGGCAGGTTGATGTAGATGAGGGACACCGTTTCGGCGAATTCTGCTTTCAGTATCGGTAGCACATACTTCTTGTCTCCCCAGATCAAACGATTATGCCAATCAGCGGGTCGCTCTGACACGAAGAAATTGAGGGAGTGCTGCCTTTCCTCGGCTGATTCGTTGACGGTTGCCACCGTCTGAAAAGGCAGTGCGATTCGTGGTGAAGACATTCGCCCACCCGCTTCGTCGTATTTTCCTTTCCAAGTCAGTTCAGGTATCAGCGTTCTCTCCTCACGGACGAATGAACCGTTGGGCTGTTTTGGTGATCTAGCTGCTGGCTAATCGTCACGACTACCTCTGAAGGAAAAGAACTCGCTCGTGCGCCCGGTCTCCTTATCCGGCGTACCGGGTTGCTGGAGCAACTGGATGACCTTTCCATCGTCGAGCTGGATGCGCACCGTCAGCGGATCACGAGCAGGGACTTCGACCTTCTTAATGGTTCGACCAACGACGGCTTCAATCTCGAACCCGAGGTCGGCAGTCCGAAGAGCATCTAGTTGGATTAGTGCATATCGCAGCTCCTTGCGAGCGGTTTCACTGATCGACGCGACCTTGACGACGTCGAGGCGGTCGATCGTGCATTGGTAGGTCAGGTCAGCGACGCACTCACCTACGAGCTGCTCGGGGTGTGCCGGCACCGGCAGATACCCGATGATCCTCCCCGCAAGAAGGTTGCCGCGCTCAACGCGGAGGTCGTTGGGATCGACGAGCGGGCTGACAATCAGCGCCCTGTCAAGGGTCATATCCGCAGTCGCTTCTCGTTCCGCAGCCTGAGTCTCAGTCCCGGCTTTTTCTAGTTCGCGAACCCGCCGGTTCCACTCTTTGTCGAGTTGACAATCGTGAGTGACCACTATCGCAAGGCCGATTCCTGCAGCGATGTCAAACGGCTTTCCCGCATCCCAGGCATCATCAACCCGTAGGAAGTGCGCATCTAGGGATTCCCACTGAGGCGGACTATGGCGGTCGTCGGCGATGATTCGCGAAACGCCGTAGAGGACGATGTCTCCCTGGCGTGGCTCATCATGCCACTCGTAGAAATCGTCTGGGCTCATCATCGGTATCCTCTGCGACTCCTTCGAACCGGCTCGTCAGGCATCAGGCGTTCCGCTATTGAGAGGTCCTGTTGATAGTCCGACTCGGGGTGAATCGTCGTCGCTCTGCCGAACGGCTGCAGCTCTCCCTTGAGATACGCATCCAGGGCGTTCTGGTGAAGCGGACGCTTCGTCGATCGACGGTGCGTTACCGTCACCGATGGCGCAGCTTCTTGGAGCGACTGCCAGGCGCGTGCATATGTGAGGCGACCGGCAGCGATGTGGTCGAGGAGGTCCAGGCCTCCCGAACGACTGAGCAACACTTCCGTCGAACGCCCTGGCTCGGTCGCGTCGATGTCCCTGACGACGTCGGCGAGGATTTGCAGGCGCTTCAACTTCTCCACGCTTGGCGTTGCGTCACCTTTGACCCATGCGCTCATCGAGCGGCGATTCACACCGGCAGCCCGAGCAATCTGTTCGCGGGTGAGGCGCGTCCGACGGGCGATCTCATCGCGAAGACGCTGCACCTCCTCGCGGATCGGGCGTACGTACGATACTGGTGTACGTAATCCCACTCTCGGTCGAACTGACGTACGACTGCCAGAACTTATGAGCCCAACTCATGACTGCGCCAGTCATGTATTCGACGCTGCCGAAAAGATCATCAAACTCGGTACCGGCAAACGGCATTCCAAGCCGCGTCGTCGTTGAGGACCGTCGCTCAAGGAGGGTGTCGGCGATCGGTAGGATCGACCATGGTCTCTCCATATCGTCATCTTCGTGGCGGTGAACTGACCGTGTTTGCAGCTGTTGACTCATCGTTCAGCTCCAAACTCGTCGAGAAATGTGTCGGTCACGGCCCAGCGGAAGAACGTGTAGATGTGTTTGCAGAACTTAGCCACTTTTCCGCCAATCGCGGCGAGGTCGAAGTTCTCTTCCTGAGAGGTGGAGTGGTCTAAGTCAAGCACCCAGGATGGTTCTCGCGCCGGTTCAATGCCAGGGTCATACGTGGCTCCGGCTGGAAGCCTGCCCCATCGACCACGGAGCTGTGATGCATCATCAAGTTGGAACAGTGTGTCGGAGAGCGCGTGTACGACCTCAATGCTGCCGAGCGCTGTCTCATTGCCAGCGACGCCCAGAATCTCAGGACGCACGAGCGTGCTTAGTCGAGCGAGCTGGTCGCCCGTCACCCGGTTCACATACCGGACACCGATGCGGCCGTAGACGGTGGGATGCAGCCAGTCTTCAAGGGCGTGAAGGACCACGGCGAGCCTGGTGAGAAAATCACTGCGATGGGTGTACCGCTTAACTGAGAGCGACACGAAGGTCGGCGCCAGCGTGAACTGCCAGTCATCAGGATCCTTCGTCTCGAAGCGCCAGACCGTCCCGGCGTCCTGCGGTTGGACCCCTCCTAGTCCGATCATGACCCCCCAGCTGTCGCTCCAGTCGGAGGATCGGGTAGTCCTTCCGGATTGATTCCTGGAACGTTGCTACGAACCCGCTGTCAGCCTCGATTTTCATCACGGCTGGGAAGCGGACCTGAGCGATCACGTTCACCAGGGGAGCCCTGGTCAATGATACCTTCTGCGCAGCAGGGCCAAACGGTGTCACGGTCATCGCGTTCATTACCTTCCCAGTATACTTCCCATGATAGGGCTTATGTATCCGATCTTTCCATTATCTGCGTTTGGTATTATAAAAGTGTATGTAAGGATACAGATACCGTAGCGAAGCTCATCGAGGTTAGCAAATGTATGACTACAGGAAG
>DAHZQE010000014.1:0-4452 GCA_027409005.1 Ferrimicrobium sp.
GCTACATCAGACGCGATGGCGACCCTTGAATCCGAGACAAGTCACAGCAGCATGAGCTCTGTCAGCTCGTCACGATCATAGTGGCGTCTCTAGCAGGATGGAGCTATCAGTCGACGCATTATTCTCTCGTTTTAGCGAAGCGTATTTGCAGGGTATCTTCAGTCGTGACGGCGTTCCAGGAATCATCGCTGAGACCGTTGTCATAGCCACCGGCTGTTTGATCGTAGAATCGCGATGGAATGAAGAATGTATTACATAACCTGTAGTACTTTGCAGTGTAGACGTTGAACCTTGACTTCCTTGGTTTGATCCATTCATCGCTTGTGTTTTCCGCGACTTTGTCTGTTCAGTCCTGCAAACCACCTAATAATTCCTCTCCCGGCTTCGAGATAATCCGCGGCCGCTTTTGACCACGGCTGAAATTGATACTCTGGACACGCGGTCGCATAGTCGCAATCACATCCTCTGCCGGCTCACACACATGAACGGGCAGACGATCCCCACACTTGGAAGGGATTTTGAAAGCGGTTCCCTTCGCACCTTCGAAGCTCACATCGAAGCCTTGGACGATCGCCGCAGTCCACAACAACACCTCAGCAGCGGCGAGGTGACGACCTGGACACAAGGTAGAGCCGCCACCGAACGCTCGGAACGCTGTCTTGTTCTGGGCACTCTTGTCCTGCAAGAAGCGTCTTGGCTCGAAGTCGTCAGGATTGCTTGACCACAAGGCTGGATTGCTATGCATCGCTCCACCAGAGATCTGCAGCAGCGAGCCTTTCCGAAGACGATACGTGTGCCCGTCCTTGCTGCAGAGCATCGTGTCCTCTGTTACCAGGCGATTCGATGAGATGTCGCTGATTGTTCGCAATGTCTCTCGGTAAGTTGAGAGCAGCAATGGGCACTCGTTCGTCAGGCGATCGACGTTGAGTACAAGCGCCTCTCTCCTAATACTGTCTGCCTTCTGGGATATGGCAGTGATCTCGTCACGTATAACCTGGAGCAGATGGGGATCTGAGCAGATTCGAAGAACCAGCCAGAAGGACGTAATGGCCGTGTTCGTGATAGCAGCGAACAGGAAGGACATCTCCTCCCGAGCGATGCCATCGACATCGAAGCCGTGCCGCTGGACGGTCTCGATGCGCTTCCGTATGATCTCGGCTGCGCCATCAACACCGTCGTACCGCTTCGCCGATACGTAGTCTCGAAAACCTGCCACAAGCCTTTCTCGAGCTTCGTAGACTTCCGGCGTCGTGATTCTCGGAAGTGGCAAGAACAACAAGCTGCCGAGATTGCGATCCCATGTCCAAAAGTCGATTGCCAGAGACGGCTCTCTAGCGATTGGATTGTGCTTGCCGAAGAGCAAGCTTGCTGTGCTGGCAGCGTAGACTTTCTGCGTCCATTCCAGTAGACGGAAAGTGTGAGGGCGTCCACCTGACGCGAGCTCGTTGATGGCAACAAGGAGCTCCGCAGCTGAGCGATCGATAAGCTCATCCAGCGTGGACGCTCCTTGGCTCAGTGAGGTAAACATCAAATCATGTATCTCGCTTACAACACCCAGCTTACCACCTGAACGATCGACGTTGATTTTCATGATGTCTACGCATTTCTCATTCATCCCGATGGTTCGCTTCGTAGCATCCGGAGTCAACGGGTCGAACAGCAAGGTCTTCTTTCGCTGGGCTTCTGCCGCTAGCGAAGGCTCGACGACGACATATATCCGGAAGCCGAAGATCGAGACAGTGAAGATGGGCCATTGCGGATATTGTTTGCTGTGCGAGCATCAGCTTGATCCATTCTGATGAAGTGGAGATGTCCCCTGCCTCAGGATAGGGAAGTATCTGCCACCGTGGCGGTACATGCCAATGAGATGGCCAAGAAGAGGCAGCCTCGTTGGTATGTGTGGCGGCTCATCCTGCTGGCTTCTAGGAGGTGTTCGGCGCAGGAAGAATACACCAGCAAGCGCCGGAAGTAAGATTAGCAGGACATAAGAAGTCACGAGCATATTTGCGCGCATAAAGATATGAACATGACAATATTGTGCGTTGGAGGACAGATGGGATGCTTTGGATGAATGGGGGAGTTGCGTCGACTGCGCTTAAGCTTGCGCACCAATCAGCTTGCAGCGGCGCCAAACGCAACAGAAGCAAGAGCTAGCGGCCTCCCAGGTGCACACTGCGGGCTCGCGCATGCCTTCAACCCATGCCAACGTCCCGTTTCGTCCCCTTGCACGCTCTCATGCCCTTTCGACAGACAGCACGCTCTCTCCTCCATCAGCAGTAACCATCCTCGTCTTCATCTTCATAAATCCGCGGCCCAGCTTTTGCTCCACCCCCCCTCGCATGCAAACGAAGGAAGACGGCGAGAACACGAACGACTCGCCCGCCCGTAGCTCCATGATGTGCTCAAACAAGTCCTTCTGCTGCTCCGTCGTCATCGTCATACTTGAGGCACCACCGAGATGATCCTTAAGCGCAGCAAACCATGCTGGCGAGGTGAATCGGTGGACGATGCTGACAGAGCACAGATCGAGTAAGCGAGGGGAGATAGTTGGCTCTTGAGTGGCAACGACGACCCTGACACCGTAATGCCGTTGCATGCGGATAGTGGTAAGTATCTGGTCAATAAAGTCTTCGGCTGCTGGCGATTGGTTGATGAATTTGTGCGCTTCGTCCAGCGCGACGACAAGGCCACCAGGAGGCTTTTGGGCCGTCATCAGCCCGAGACAAATGCTGAAGAGCGTGCAAGCTGTGGAACTGTCGATGAATGCATCGCTGAGGTCTACGATCGTGAGGGTGCCCGGTGTCAGCCTGAAAGCGTCTTGATGGGCTTGCTTGCCCTTCCTTTTCGAGAACGGAGGCACCGCAGTTGCGCAGAAGCTTTTGAGGAGTTCCAGACGCATCCCGAGCATGACATTCTGCGATGCCGCAAACCCTTGTTCACCCAAGCCTTTCTCGAGCTCAGCAAGATCGACCTTCAATCCCATTGTCGCCCGCTCGCGCAACAGCCGCATCAATACTTGCATGTACAGCGGCACCGCAACGTCTGCGTCAGAGAACGCCATGAGCTTGAGTACACGGTCGACCTCAAGCTGATGGTCTTGGAAGAGGAGAGGCTCCACCGTGATCTTGCCATGGCCTGCACCCTTCATGCCCGTGTACACTGGCATAAGCCTTTGGTAGCTGCTTTGTGACACCAGAACTCGAACCTTCACGTCGCTGAGTTCACAGAGCCTCGCTGCCTCTGCAGGCGCAGCACCGCCATTGCGGTCGTAGTGGAACAACAGACCAGGCATGGCGGCACTGACCTGTCCTGGCGTGTGCTCCCGACTCAAGCAGTTCTCCAGCATCGCAGCGAGGGTATAACTCTTGCCGCTGCCCTGGCTCCCGCAGATAAAGGCCGACGATGGTGTGTTGGTATTCATGAAAATGGGCTCGTCGTTATTGATCTGTTCGTGACCGGTGATGGTCAGACCGAGAAGGCCGTGATGCGGAAATAGATCCTCTTCCTTGTGCTTCGCTTGGATCCGCATCATGGCATCTAGACTGACGAGCGGAGTTGTCCTGCGTTCCTCGTCCTGTACCTTGCTGCTTACCGCCGATCCTTCCACTGCGATTCCTGGGAACCATGCGAGGTAGTATTGCTTTCTGGTCTCATATCCACTTTCCGACCCACCGTTTGACTCCGAATTCAAAGAGTGTGAAGATCCGGACCTCAACGAGTTTGTGGCTTCTTCAACGTCAGTACTTGCATGGTGGAGATCGGCGATGCGGTCACCGATGATAAGCGACGACATACTGAGAAGCTCCCTTGCAGTGGCGCTATGAGAAGGTGCTGGGAATTGCAGGCAATGCTGTCGACATAAGCTGTGAGCGCGAATACAGTGTTTGCTGGCGCCTTGTTCTCAGTCTCAAACACCCATGTTTTAGGCGTACAACAGAAGAGACCCGACAACATCGAACCGAAACATGAGAGCCTGCGGTCTCAGAGCAACAAAGAATGCTCCAGCATAGCAAAAGGTCGTCAGGATTGTTCATTTCTGCGGAAGTTCTCGAAACACCCTCTTGAAGATGTCCTTGCTTTTGTAAAGGTTGACAAGCCTCAGGCGCTCATTGTCCAGATGCGCAGAGTCACTAGCTTGCCCGCAGGGAAAGTGGGCGGCGGGTGCATCAAATTCCTTCTCCAGAAAGCGTATCGCCGGAATGGAGCCGCCCTCGCGAATGTACAAGGGCTTTCGACGAGGCTGTTGAGGCGTGTCCTGAGCGTAATCGCGTACAGCGCCGCTTGAACGGTGTGCGGTGTGGCTGACGGCCGGCGACGGTGATCCCTGCGTCGGTGCTGTCTCCGCCAGTGGCGTGAAAGCTGGACTTGCACCGGTGGCGCTGCCATTCGCAAGCACTGTGCTAGTGGTCGGAATTGGCTTGGCATTGCCGAAATAGCCATGGTTGTTGCCTG
>DAHZQE010000017.1:0-4180 GCA_027409005.1 Ferrimicrobium sp.
ACGCGCCTCCATCCACACAACTCGGAACAGTCATCGCGATACTCCTCCCAGACACCTCAGCAAAACACCAACATTGCCTACCTTGCGAACCAGATGAACAACGGCGCCATCCCGCGGTATCCGTCGCCATCCATGAACCAGCAGGGCGGCATGCCAATGATACAGCACAGCTACCATCCCAACGCTGGCACTGGCTCGCCATACCAGCAGGCTCAGTTGGGTGCAGTTCAGCCCCCGATGCCGCAGGAACATCCTGCATCTGAGAATCCTAGGCCAAGCAGTGGACTGCCGAAGGCGTTCGCCTGCTCAACCTGCGCCAAAGGTTTCGCCCGTCGCAGTGATCTTGCTCGGCATGGTATGCTTACCAGTTCTCCGTGTGGCGACAGAGCTGACCAATCTTAAGAACGCATTCACAGCGGCATCCGTCCGCATCGTTGTGACCACCCCGGCTGCAACAAGGAGTTCATTCAGCGCTCCGCGTTGACAGTACATACCCGGGTGCATACTGGCGAGAAGCCGCACATGTGCGAGCGTTGTGGCAAGGTATGCAACATCGTCCTGATCAAGCCCACAAACAGAGTTGACAGTATGACAGCCATTCAGCGACAGCAGCTCTCTTGCTCGCCATCGTAGAATCCACTCCGGCAAGCGCCCGTACAAGTGCCCTTACGCCGACTGTCAGAAGACGTTCACTCGGCGTACTACGTTGACTCGCCATCAGAACCACCATACTGGCACCATCGAGGAGTCCGAGGCCGCCACCGCTGCGGCGCTGGCCTCGCGCGTGTCCATGGCCAGCGGCAGATCCCGCGGTTCGGATGACGAGAACGAGTACTCGGCGGACGGCAAGTCGCCCATGCCTGATCGGCCATCCTCCGTCTCTCCGGCTGTTGGCATGACCGGCGTTCCGCAGATGTCTAGGCAATCCTCGGATCTGTACATGCAAGCCATGAGCAACAATGGCATTCCAGTTGCTGCGCAATTCCAGCAGCATCTGCGCAACGAAATGCAAGGTTCGCCTCGCGCCCAGTCTCCATCGCAGTACCCGATGCCGCCGAACACAGCACCGTCGAGGCCGTCGCTGACTTCGAATCCTTCGTCAGGCTACAACCCTCCGCAGATCTTGGAGCCGCCAACGACCAATGGTCAGCAGCCGGGCAGCGGCAACAACAGCCCGCACTTGGGCAATGCTATGGGCTGGCAGTCTCCGCACACTGGCATGGCTGCTCAGCAGCAGAGCGAGTACGCCTACCCGGACCCGCACAACCAGTACGCTCAAGCCGGCCAGGCCATGTACTACCAGCAGCCCGTCCAGCGACCGCACAGCACTGGTCCGATGGACTACCAGCAGATGCGAGGCACGGAGATGTGGGCTCAGCACCAGCAATAGGATGCCAGTGATGATACAGGCCCCGGTCCGGCTGCCGCTCAAGGCTGCGAAGGTTGCGAAGGCGGGCAAGGCGCAGAGGCCACCACCAAGCAGCAAGCTGCGTTGAAGAGTCCTGTGGCCGAGGCTGAAAATCAAACTGAGGCTGACGAGTGATCTCGCCATGCTTTCTCGATCTTTTGTCCGGAGTCGGATTTTGCTTCTTCAACGGAGATACCCCGGATCACTCTCACGGCGGATTGCTTTCGCCAACGGCGTGCGGTCGTTCACGGCGTTCTAGGCGCACATTTGGCGTGTGTGCTTGCTTTACCTGTCATTACCGACATTAATACAACACTCATCTCCTTTGTCACCACCACTATGCGAGGCCTAATCTCGTGCATAATCTGCTCGACTTTTTCCGTGTGCTTTACTGCGGCGCACTTATGGGTGGACGCGCTCTCATGAAGACTACGAAAATTGCGAGGTGTACCATAACCGGCAGGCGGGAAGCAGGGGGAAAAGGTCGCTGGGTATTGGGAGGCTATCTGCGCTACTGGCAGCCTTAGAATGTGACTTGGGGGCGTCTCCTCGCAAGCGTGATGCTTATCGGACTCGGAAGAATTGGGGCGAAGTGGTTACGATCGTGCGAATACGTTCTTAATACCTTGGGCGAACAAGTACAACACGGTGCGGCATTTGCGGTGACATTCTGGGGCGTGAAAAGTGTGGCATCGATAAGCTTGTGAACGAGGAGATTCGCAGATTGTGTGAGTGAGCATTGGGCAGCGTATCGTGTAAGAGTGTGGTAATCGCCTCGCATCCATCTTTACACACTTGCATCGAATACCTCCTTCCTTCGCCTACAAGCTCTCGCCCCTCGGTCTGTTGCGCCAACGCGGTTTCGCGTCACAATGGACACCTAAGGCACCAACGTATGTCCGAGCACCGCCGAGCCTCCGAATCTCGACTTCAAGTGGAAATTCTCGTGTTTCACCACAACCTCATTCAATACCGAGCACAATTCTTTCCCTTGCGTCCCTCCCAGATCCGAGACTGGACGCAATGGAGCGCTTTCTTTCCGATGGCGGCTGAGCTGGTAAGTATTGCACCTTCAACAGCATTTCTCCGTCCACCCTGATGAAATCGCAATAACCGCAATCAAACTAGAGTCTTTGACCTCACTTTGAGGGCTGAAACTGCATTTGCTACGTCAGTCTGATCTTATTTGGAGACTTCACTCGCTGCTCTTGCTTCGGTCGATTACGAGCACGGCTGACATCTGATCCTAGATCTGCGATTGACCGTAGCCATCAGCCGGTCAAGCACTATTCCATGACCCAGCAATGCATCTTGCAAACCTTCGAGGATGCAATAGCTATGGTGAGTCGTCCAGAAGCTGTTCATTTCATACCTTCACTGCGATGATGATTGCTTTTTTATTACGCTAAAATGGAATTACCGGCTGAGACCTTCGGGTCGTTGGCGATAATTTGCGGCTTGACTGATCTGCAATCCCCTCATTATAAAACCACTTGCGGTCATGATATGGTGATAGAATGCTGATATGCGCCAATAGTGGTATCGCTCACGTCTGTCCGCCCAATGCGCCATCAGCTTGCGGCAGGCCCTCAATGACAGAATTTCTGTGGCCGAAGACGACGCCTCGAGAACGCTATCGTGCCGCCAAAGCTGTACCCGCACACGCCCGCGACCGCACATATCTCTGTCACTGTCCTTTGAATATACCCAAGCCATTGGACCCGCTGCTGCTTTTATTGCTTCTACGGGCGCTCTGGAACGACATGGATGTATCGTGCATTGCGGAAGCCTTGGAGGCCGGAGCATGAACATGAGATCATTGAGGCGCTCCGCTCCTGCAGCGAAGTTTGGCGCCTTGTGTACTCTGTCAGAGGCTCTACGCACCTTGCTAGCCACTTGCTCCTTCACAAAGGACCGTCACCCAGTCGAACAACACGAAGGCTAACAGTGGGCCGAGATCTACAAAGCCTTCGAAGAGGCAGGGCAAAAAGGAGGCGAATCGTGAGTAATAGATCGTTACTCTAGCTGCCGGTGGGCCGATCATGGCGTCCGTTTTGCCTGGTGAGTCGCCTCAGTCCTGACGTTCCAGCTTGCATGATGAATCGGCACTGGGCTCCGACTGCCACATGAGCCGACACGCCATTCTGCGACAGGCCTAGAAAACCTCGTCCACTGATACGCCTTCCTTCTTCCTTTTCATCACGCAATGAGCGTCGTGCGAGCTTGGCTAACGAACGCTCCAGGTTCTTTGACATCTCAGCGCCCGAGGATGGATGCAGAACCGAGATGCCCACGACCGGTCGATGGTAAGATCCTCAATTTCCGTCTCAATTTCACCACCGTTGCTCTGATGAGTCTTGATGACGAGTCGGATTTGGCTTTGCCAATGCAGACAACTACAACTTTATACCATTCATGCCTTACTGATTGCACTAAACGTCATGCTCATTTCGGAAGCCTACACCATTGAGTCATTGCTAACAGATATCAGGATAGTGAACCAAATTGCTCCGCGATCACCCAAATGTAAGCGCAAGCTCCGATCAAGCAAGACCCAGCGCCGCCGTCCGCTGATGAACCATCAAAACAACGACAAGCATATGTCCAAGCTGCCGTGACAAGCAGCGAAGACGACCCATTGTTCAATCTCTGACTGCGATGGCGCTGCGGCACTGGACACCCTGCGCTTCCTGGTCGCTGTGTGGTCACTGACCCAAAGTGTAGACGGAATTGACCCGCCTCTTACTGCCTAGCATCAATCACGCAAGGTAC
>DAHZQE010000039.1:0-9091 GCA_027409005.1 Ferrimicrobium sp.
ACGTCGTAGGGTAGGGTCAGGGCGAGGGATGGCTCCAACGCTCGTGCGGTCGAGGTGCGTGGAGCGTTATCGAACAGGCTTAGATCTCCAACAACATTACCCCTTGACTTTATAGCGAACATCGTTGGCCGTCCCCATGTCCCTCCCGCGAGGAGGCCAACGCGTCCTGAGCAGATCAGATAGCATGCATCGGCAACTTTGTCGATCTCGTACAGGAGTTCACCACGTCGATAGAGCATCAGGTTGTGTCTGATGAAGTGGGGAGTCCAGAACTGCTCAGAGAAGTGCGAAAAAACCGGGTGTTGTCGGACGAGAGAGAGTACGTTTTCTTCATCGCCTGCTTGGGCCCATACGAGCACATCCACCCCCAGTCCTCGAGCTGGTATACTAGTAGAAAAGATCAGGTAATCCTTACTGTGTGTCCTTCCTGGAAGGCGGTTTCATTGTCATTTGAAGTCGGCGACAAGGTCGTCTATCCCCACCATGGTGCTGCGATCATAGAAGATCGAGAGCGCCGGGAGGATTTTGGTGAAGAGAAAGAGTATTTCGTCCTGAAGATTGCCTACGGGGATTTGACAGTTCGAGTGCCTGTGGACCTAGCCGAAGAGGTTGGCCTACGTGACGTTATCAACGACGAGGAGGTCGAAGAGGTCTTCGCTGTACTTGGTAAAAAGGACGCGCGGATGCCGACCAACTGGTCGAGACGGTATAAGAATCATGTTGAAAAGTTGAAGTCAGGTGATATCTATCAGGTTGCTGAGGTGGTTCGGAACCTGACGATTCGCGACAACGACAAGGGTCTCTCGGCTGGTGAACGGCGGATGCTAGCCAAGGCGCGGCAGATCTTGGTGTCTGAGCTCACCTTTGCGCTGTCGGTCACTCCTGAAGATGCTGAGGGGCGACTCGACAAGGCGCTCGCGTAACGGAGAAGTGATTGGCGGTTGGAACCCTGATCGTTGCTGCGGGATCCGGACAGCGGTTTGGTGGTCCAAAGCAATTTGAGCGAGTTGGTGGGATTACCCTCTTGGAGGCTGCGATTGAGCGGGCGAAGTCGATTTCGAATCGCATCGTTGTTGCCCTGCCAGCTGGGATCGAGCTTCCGTCTTCGAACTCAGAGCTCGCCTATACCGTTGGTGGAGACACAAGAACAGAGTCTGTAGCCAACGCCTTCCGGGCACTTGGTGACCGATTCGATTACGTGCTTGTCCACGATGCCGCGCGGCCGTATGCGTCCCAAGCGCTTTTTGAACGCGTGGTGGCCGCACTCGCACGCGGATGTCTTGCGGTTATTCCCGCTCTTGAGTCAGTTGATACCCTCAAGGTTGTTGAGGATCGCATGGTGCGAGAGACGCTGGATCGGAACAAGATCGTTCGCGTGCAGACCCCTCAAGGTTTCCAGTACGAGCTGCTAGCTGAGATCATCAACTCGAGGAAAGAGGCGACCGATGAGGCGGCGATAGCTGAGCAACTTGGCTATCCGGTCACGATCGTCCCGGGTGAAGAGCTCGCTTCCAAGGTAACCTGGCGTGCTGATCTTGAACGTCTACGCCTCCCGCGTGTAGGGCTAGGATTTGACATTCACCCGTTTCGCCTCGACGACGGTGGCGATTTAGTGTTGGCTGGTGAGCATTTCGGGCCTCCCGGATTGATCGGTCACTCCGATGGAGACTGCCTGGCTCATGCGGTCGCTGATGCAATCTTGGGTGCGGCCGGCATAGGTGGTATCGGAGATATTTTCCCAGACACAGATCCAGAGTTGAAGGACGCAGACTCGATGCTTCTTCTTGCGGAGTGTGCCCAGGCAGTGAGGGCGAGGGGTTATCGTGTGCACTCGGTAGACGCGACGATTATCGCCGAGCACCCTCGGCTTGGCTCATCGCTCGACAGGCTCGGGTGTGCGCTAGAGACTCATATGCAGGCGCCTGTGCTTGTAAAGGCCAAGCGAGCTGAGGGATTGGGATCACTTGGGGCGGGCCTTGGAATCGCGACCTTTGCGGTGGCGTCGATCATATGAGCGAACGTAGTGTTGGTGGCGGCCAGGTGGAGGGTCGGCGGGCGGTGCTCGAGCTGCTCCGGGTTGGGCGACGCGAGGTACATGAGGTCTGGTGCATGCGAGACGCCTTGGATGAGGAGATCGACGAAGCTGCTGCAGCTGCTGGGGTTAGGTTACTCAGGGTCAGCGAGAGTGCTTTTCGAGAGCGTTCCTCTTCGTTTCAGCCTCAAGGAGTGCTTGCGATTGCGGAGCCGCTACGTTCGCGTTCGCTAGAGGACCTCATAGCACCTGAAGTGGTGCTGCTTGTGCTTGACCGAGTTCAGGATCCACAGAATCTTGGGGCGATACTCCGTAGCGCCGCCGCCGCCGGTGTCGGAGGCGTTATCCTACCTGAACGTCGAGGTGCTCTAGTTACTCCGGCGGTTACTAAGGTTGCCTCAGGTGCACTTGAGTACCTTGACTTCGCTGTCGTAGCCGGCATTCCTGCCGCCCTGGCGACGCTGCAGAGGCAGTCGGTTTGGACGGTGGGACTCGCGGCTGAGGCAGAGGTAGCGCTCGCGGATTGCAACCTCCTCACCGAGGCAATCGCATTGGTCGTTGGGGCTGAGGGTGATGGACTAGCCCGATTGACTCGTCAGCGATGCGATCTTCTAGCCAAGATACCGATGGCAGCATCGGTCGCGTCGCTAAACGTTAGTGCCGCGACTGCAGTCGCCCTGTTTACTATTGCTGGTGCGCGGCGTGTTTAATGAGCTTTCCATACTTCTCAGCGGTAGCCGTGAGGAGCTGCGGGCGTTGTTGAAGGAGATGCCCTCTGAGCTTCTTGCGCAAGGTCATCGCGCCTACCAGAGTCGGTTTGGCCCCGATGGGGATATGTTGGAGCTCGCACTCGCCGATCCCGATCTACGGGTGGGTATAGCCGCAGTGGCCGCGATCCCGAGCGAGCGACGCAACTCTGAACTCGCCGAGCGATGTATGAGCGACTCCTCTTGGCTCGTCGTCGAGTTCGGTGCCTACGTTGCAGGAGAGCTGGAGGATCGAGCACTCGTGCCAAGGTTGATCGAGCTGGCAGAGGGACACGATGAGCCTTTGGTGCGCGAGTCGGCGCTGGCCAGTCTGGGTGCAATCGGAGACCCAAGAGCTGTGCCATTGGTTCTTAGTGCCCTATCGTCGAAGAATGTCTATCTGCGACGACGTGCTTTGGTGATATCGGTAGCCTTTGAATCCGAGGAGATCGATGCCGCCGTTGAGGCGCTTCGTGATGACCGTGATGCGCAGATCCGGCAGCTCTTCGTCGATCTCGAACGCGATCCTTACCAGTAGATTTTGGATGGATTGCTTGCGTGGATGACGGAGAGTCCTCGTATCACTGCGAGCTCGGGATCCGGTATGGTGTGCACCTCGACTCCGAGCCGTCGTTCGAGTTCACCTGCCAGGCCAGACAAGTGAGCGCCACCGCCTAGGAGCCAGACTCCGCGATCAGCCACATCGGTCACGAGTTGGTTTGGCGCTTGAGCTATGCAGTTGATAACGGTTTGGGTGACTAGGTCGAGGCTCGGCAGTATGGCGGCGTAGATGGTGTCTTCGGCGATCACGCCGCTCTCACTCTCTCCATTAGCCAGGCTTCTACCCCAGATCTTGGCTTGAGCTCCGCTATGGGTCCGCTGGAAGTCAATCAACTGAGTGAGAATATCGTTTGCCACCTCATCTGAGATGACGAGATCACATGTTGTTTTGACGGATTCGCGGATTGCGTTGCGAAAACTGCTCACTCCGGTGGCACTCGTGGCTCGGGCTGCGAGCTTACCAAAAGAGACGATTCCGGCTTCTATCAACGACTCGCCTAGGACGACGGTCATAGTCCCTACCTCGCCGAGCACGTCTTCATCGATGCCAGCCGTTGCCGCTATCGGCGTTTCGAGTGGGATGACTGGTTTCGCGTTGAGCCCCTCTATACATCGCTTAAGCGATGCGGTGTCCAGTTGCGAGGCGTGAGTAGTGGCCGCAAAGAGCACTTCACTCCGAGCGAACGAGCGTACGCCAACGGAGCGCAACGCCTGCTTTAAAAACCCACTGACCGCCTCTGGGTCTGCCGGAGCTCCCTGACGCATGATCTTGACTAGTTTGGTCTTTGATCCACTTCGGAGTACCTCTTCGGGTGCCTTTGCTCCAATCACTTTTACCGATTTATGATCTAGATCATAAGCGGCTTCGGATGCTACGGTCAGAATCGGTTCGGAGGCGACTTGAATGCGGGTGAAGGCAGCTCCAATGTCGAGAGTGATGAGCGCCATCTAGGAGTGTGATGACCGAGTGCCAGAGGAAGATTCGGACCTGTAGCGCTTGTCCAAGGCATGACGCATGCTGTCGAAGGAACGAACGCCGTCATCGATCGAAACCGGCTTGACTCGGTGTAGCGAGCCAAGGATACCAACGATCACCACGAAGGCGATCGGGATCAATACGTATAAAAGCTCAGTCATTGGAACCTTTCATTGGGGACGCAATATCTTGCATTGGAGTGGCGGTCGAAGACCATTGTGCACCGGATGTACCGATCTCCTGTTTCCAGATCGGGACGGCTACCTTGATGGTGTCGATGCCGTAACGGCTGGCGGCGAAGGCAGCGTCCCTGTGTCCGGCGCTACAGCCAACCAGGACACTGGATGCACCGACTGGCACTTCGCCGACACGATGAATGAGAACGATAGAACGAATCTCCTCGAAGGTCTCCTCGATAGTGGTTGCTATCTCAGAGAATCGCTCAGCAACTAGGTCAAGATAGGCTTCGTAGCGAATCGCAGACACATGCTCCATCTCATAGGAGTAGGTACGGACAGTTCCGGAGAACACGACGATACCCCCCGCATCTTGGCGACCAAGGAAATCATAGGCAGCGTCGAACACGATCGGGGACTCAGTTAACTCGAGCCAGCGACTTGTCGTCTTCTCTTGCCACGGCAGTGACGGGCTCGGGGTCTCCATCTGTTCTTCACCTCCTAATCAAATCCTATTTTTCAGCTGCTTGTATCACTAAAAGGATAGGCCACATGCTCGAACAATCGGTGCTAACTGGCTGCATTCACTAGAGGTTTTAAGCTGGGTCTCAGCTGATTAGAGGAGTAGTTCAGTTTCGCAGGCTGTAGAGCTTCATTACGGGAGTGGATCCTCTGGGAGAAACTTCTCGTCTCGTCTTACTCGGCTACACTTAGAGACGATGCTGTCAATTTTGTGGAGGTAGTGGTGGCTGATTCTGATGAGCCAATCAATCCGTTTCAGTTCATGATGGATGACATCATGAAGGCGATCGGATCGGCGAACATTGATCCACAGGGTTTGAGGCGGCAATTTATGGGGCTGGCCCTGGGCTCAGATGGGGCTAACGAACTTCCTGCCATGACCGATCGCACAAGAGGAGAGTCGCTCTTCGATCTCGCCAGTCGACACCTAGAGACGGTAGGGTTTATCTCGACTTTGGCAGCTTCAACCGAACATCTCGTTGTCGAGAGACCGGTTGACATCGCTGAGCGATTTTTGGACGGCTTCAAACCCTATCTCGATCTGTTGGCCTCTGCACTTTCAGGTAGTGTTCCTCCGATGTCGCAACCAGGAGCTATGGATGTGGCACTTGGATCCGATACCGACTTTGCCTCGCTGGCAGCCTCGCTGTCGGCCTCGCTCGGTCCAATGTTCTCGAACGCCCAGGTTGGATCGCTAGTCGGACATTATGCGCTGTCTGCGCTTGGGACCCAGGACCTCCTCTTGCCACTCTCACCTCGCGGAGAGCTTGGTGTCGTGGTGAACAACCTACAAAAGGTCGCAGCTGCCATCAGTATTCCTCTTGATGAGGTTGCGCTCTATTGGTGTATGCGAGAACTCATCGTTGCGAGGGTTATGGCCCAACCAGTGATTGAGGATCGGTACGACACTGAACTACGGCTGTATCTACTTGACCTAAAGGCAGACACGACCCGAATGATGGAGAGTTTCGCTGAAGGAGCGATGTCTGATCCTAACTTCCTCACCAATTTTGATCCCACCGCCATGCTCCAGCAGTCGACCAGTCCTGCACAGGTGGCGAACGTCGCTGAGCTGCAGACGACGATGGCGGTGGTGCAGGCGCTGGTGGAGCTTGCGATGGCCCAGATCGGCCCCATGGTATTTGGGAGCACCAGCTGGATCGAGGGGATGAACCAATATCTAGATGAAGACCCAGCTCGTTCTGTGATGGCCTCGGTCTTTGGGATCACCTTGGCAGAGGTGCGAGCGCGAGCGGAGCGTTTTGCCGCCGAGCTCAGCGATTCAGTTGAGGATATTAGTGCCTTGGTGGCCGCACTGGCTGATCCATCGCTCTTTCCGAGTGCCGATGAACTCGATGATGTCAACCTTTGGCGTCTGCGACGATCGGTAGATGGCTAGCCACTTCATCTAGTCGCCGGACGTTCATGGTAATTGTGGTCCATGTGTCAGCGGCTCGCTTGGCTTAACTGCTATCGAGCAGTTCGAGAGCCTTTGTCCATCACTCTTCGAGGCACTCGCTGTTGTGGGCACAGCCGATCACGATGGCCAGCTTGGCTGATTGGAAGCTCGTGAGCACTCGTGAGTAGACTTGGCTCATGGCTGAAAAACTGACCCTCGATGATCAGGGTAAACTAGTAGTTCCTGTTGACGTCGCGTTGCCCTATATCGAGGGTGATGGTACCGGAGTGGATATCTGGCCGGCTGCACAACATGTCTTTGACACCGCTCTTGCCAAGCACGGCCAGCGTGTCTCCTGGATGGAGGTGCTCGCTGGCGAGAAGGCGTATCGGGAGACTGGGGAGTGGCTGCCAGAGGCGACCATCGAGGCGTTTCGCGAGTACCGCGTAGGTATCAAAGGCCCGCTTACTACGCCTGTTGGCGGTGGAATCCGATCGCTCAATGTGGCGATTCGCCAGATCATGGATCTGTACGTGTGCTTGCGACCGGTTCGCTGGTTCAAGGGAGTACCGTCGCCGGTTCGTCACCCTGAACTGGTTGATATGGTTATTTTCCGTGAGAATACTGAGGACGTATATGCGGGCCTTGAGGTGGCGGAGGGCACGCCAGAGGTCGCCAAGCTTCGTGAATTCCTACACGACAGCTTTGGTTGGGACATTCGGGAAGACTCAGGAATTGGCATCAAGCCAATCTCTAAAACTGGTTCGCAACGGCTAATTCGTGCTGCAATTAACTACGCGCTCGAGCACGATCGCCGCAGTGTCACCTTGGTGCACAAGGGTAATATCCAGAAGTTCACAGAAGGAGCCTTTCGTGCATGGGGTTATGAACTCGTAAAGGAGGAGTTCGCTGACCGAGCTGTTAGTTGGGACGACTGCGGTGGCAACCCTGGTGATCGGCTGCTTGTGAAGGATGCTATCGCCGATAACGCGCTCCAGCAGGTGCTCACGCGTGCGGATGAGTTTGACGTCATCGCAACTATGAACCTCAATGGTGATTACCTCTCCGATGCACTTGCAGCTCAAGTTGGTGGTATCGGAATCGCGCCAGGTGGCAATATCAACTATGTCACTGGACATGGCGTCTTTGAGGCGACCCACGGCACTGCACCCAAGTACGCAGGACAGGACAAGGTGAATCCGGGATCGGTGATTCTTTCCGGGGTGATGATGTTCGAGTATCTTGGGCTCCAAGATGTAGCGGATGATATTACTCGAGCGCTCGAGGAGACAATCTCGGCCAAAATAGTTACCTATGACTTTGCCCGCCTGATGGAGGGGGCGACCGAGGTCTCGTGTTCAGAGTTCGGGCATGCGATCGCGGAGCGAATCTAGCTGCTTTAGCTGGGTGGCTATCACAATAGCTCCCGTTGACAGTGGAGTGCTGGCGGTGGTGAGTAGAACCGTCGGCGGCGCGAAGTGAATTGAGTTCAATGAGAAAGGAAATAGATAGATGACGACTCCGGTCAAGGTGGCAGTTACTGGTGCTGCAGGACAGATTAGCTATTCGTTATTGTTTCGACTAGCTGCAGGTGATGTTTTTGGGGCCGATGTGCCCGTCGAATTACGGTTGATAGAGATCGATCCAGCGATGCGGGCACTTGAAGGCGTGGTGATGGAACTAGATGATTGTGCCTTTCCGAATTTGGTCAACGTGGTTACGACCAGTGACCTCAAGGTTGGTTTCGATGGCGTCAATTGGGCACTTCTGATAGGGTCAGTACCGCGTAAGCAGGGAATGGAGCGTCGCGATCTACTGGGCATTAACGGCGGGATTTTTAAGCCACAGGGCGAGGCCATTGCGTCCGCTGCCGCCAATGATGTCCGCGTCTTGGTGGTCGGTAATCCCTGCAACACCAACTGCCTAATCGCTAGAGAGAACGGCAAGGATGTACCTGCGGATCGTTGGTTTTCGATGATGCGTCTCGACCAAAATCGTGCGATGACACAGTTGGCACGTAAGGCGAATAGGCCGGTGACTTCAGTTACCAAGATGGCGATCTGGGGGAACCACTCAGCAACCCAGTTCCCGGACTTCTACCATGCTGAGATCGATGGTGTTGAGGTTCCAAAGGTGATCGACGATCATGACTGGCTCAACGGTGAGTTCATCACCACCGTACAGAAACGAGGAGCAGCGATTATCGAGGCTCGTGGCGCCTCGTCTGCCGCCTCCGCTGCTAATGCTGTTATTGACACAGTTCGCTCGATCGCGACACCAACCCCGGCCGGCGACTGGACCTCAGTCGGCGTGGTATCCCGTGGTGAGTATGGCGTGCCCGAGGGCCTGCAGTTCGGTTTCCCGATTCGGTCGACCGGGAGCTCTTGGGAGGTTGTTACCGGCCTCGTACACACACAAGCTGCGCAGTCGGCCATCGACACTACTAGGGATGAACTCCTTGGCGAGCAGTCAGAGGTAACCGAGCTACTCTCGTAGGGCTCCGAGCTTCTTGCTATCGTCATCTGCCTGGGTAGTGAGCAACGCTTGCTCTCTGGGTGGATCTGTTGTGACCAAACCGGAGCGCGAAGCCCCGTCTGTAAGGGCGGGGTAGAGCGACCTCGATTACATCCCAAAGTCAAGTCTGTCAGACTCTCAACTGAAACTACTCACCAACCGAGA